>JANNUY010000351.1:0-14263 GCA_031414155.1 Acidobacteriota bacterium | reverse complement strand
ACATACCACGCGCCCCAGATAAAGAACTGCACGAACATCATCACCGACAGTTGCACACGTGTCTTTGCGTCCATCTTGTTGCGGTTTCCTTTGGTTGAACTAAATTGTGAATTCGGATTGCGTTGCGGGAAAACGCGGCGATTTTACGCACGGGGTCAGAGTTTTGCCAACCGCTTGATTTAAGTGGGTTGTGGCAATCGAAAAAGTATCACAACCGCGGCGCGCTCGCCTTGCCTATAAACTTGGTTTCGTACAAGCTCCGCAAGGTTTTACCGCTGTATAGTTCAAGCCCCACAAACTCACCGATCAGTTTTACCGATCAACGATTAATCACTGTCAGATTTTTCAGGAGGACCCCTTATGCCTATTCGCCACCGCCGTATATTCCTATTCGCCGCTTTGTTGTGCGCCACGTTGTTGGGCGCGCTCGTCTCTGCCCGACGCAGCGCCGCATCACAAGATTTCTGGCAAACGTTACGGCCTGCCCCCACAACGGATGCGCCATTGCAGCTTCCTTTGCAAAGGGTCGAACTCGCCAGCCATGAACAGCAAACCGCAGAGCTTAAATTGGATGACGGCTCTATCGAAGGCGGCGGATTGCAGGACAATCTTATCATCGTCAATCGCCTAACGCCGCCGAGTTATCCGGCCACGTTGCAGCACGTGCGGATTCTTTTCCCTACGTTCAACAACCAGCCTGACCCGACGGGCAAGGCGATCAAGTTGCTAATCGCCACTGACCCCAGCGGCAGCGGAGCCGCTCCGGCCTTTGCGAGTTACACACAAATCAACACGACCGTACCCGGCACGAGCCTGACGAGCTTTTTTGAAATCACGATTCCTAATGGCCCAACGATCACCGGCGGAGACTTTTATATCGGCTATCAAACCGGTGCGCCGCATCTGGGCGTAGGCTTCGCGTTCGACACCAACAACAGCAACCCGCAGGCGCAAAATCGCTCTTATGTTTCGTTTGATAACGGCGCGAGTTTTAACATTTTGCCGCCACCCAGCGGAGCCATTTCGGCCATTGCGATGATGCGCGCCGTCGTGAGCCTGCCTAACGTAACGAGCGCGCCCGCGATTGATGTCGCGCCGACCGCGTTGAATTTCGGCAACATCACGGTGAACGCTTCGCTCGATTTATCGCTGACGATTCGCAACACGGGATCGGCTCCGCTCACGGTGAGTGCGCTGACTAGCAACAACTTGCGCTTCAGCTTTCTGGCAACGACCTTGCCTTTCGCTGTGGCAGCCGGACAACAATTCGCCGCGACCGTGCGTTTCTTACCGACCGCCGCGCAAAGCGAAACCGGTACCTTGACGATTGCCAGCAACGACCCCACGCGGGCGTCGCTCACTGTGCCCGTCAGCGGCGCGGGTTTCACGCCGGGCAGCAATGCGATTGCGCTGACGCCGAACGTGGCGCTCAACGGACAAATTGGCGGTTCCAGTCAGGCGGGCGTTTGTTCTATCGGCGTGACGCAATACAGGATTGCCGTACCGGCGGGCGCGGCGTCGTTGCAAATCGCCTTGACCAGCGCGCTCGACCTCGATCTTTATGCACGCTTTAACAATCCGATTCTTGTGCAGGCCGGACAAGTCACGGCGGACTTTCGCGCTACGTCGTTGGGTGGCAATGAAACGATTACGATTTCGCCAACGACTGCGCCTGCGTTGCAAGCTGGAACCTATTATCTCGCCCTTTCGAATTGCACGGCCAGCACGGCGAATTTCACACTTACCGCTACGGTCAGCACCAACACTACCGGGCAAATCACCGAAGACTTGAACGTTGACGACGGCACACCGGAAAGCGGCCTGAGCGGCGGCGGCGCGTTTTTCGCCAATCGCCTGACGCCTTCGCGTTACCCGTCGCGGTTGCAGCGCGTGCGCATCTATTTCGCGCAATTCAGCGGACAGCCTGACCCGTCGAATCAATCCATTCGCCTCGTCGTATTCAACAATCCGACGTTCAACTCGCTGCCCGCTACGCCGTCCTATTTGGTAGATCGTCAAGTCACGATTCCTTCGGTCAGCACGCCGCGCTATGTCGAATATGACATCACCGAAAACGTATCCATCACCGAAGGCGATTGGGTCGTCGCCTTCCAGTCACCCAACCCCGCCAACGGCGTAGCCTGCGTGGTAGACACGTCCAGCACGTTTCAGAGCCGTTCTTTCGCCAAACTGAACGGCCCCGCCGCGTGGTCTTCGATAGGAGCCAACGCGATGATTCGCGCCGTCGCGGTGTCGGGCACACAACCGACTTGCAATCACGCGATTGCGCCTACTTCGCAAAACTTCACTGCCATTGGCGGAACCGGAACCGTCAACGTAACGGTCGCCAACGGCTGCGCGTGGACGGCAACCAGCAATGCCGCGTGGCTCACCATCAATTCGGGCGCAACCGGGAACGGCAACGGCGCGGTCGGTTTCACTGCGGCGGCGAACCCAACGACCTCATCACGCACCGGTACGCTAACCGTCGCGGGGCAAACTTTCACCGTCACGCAAGACCCATTGCCTTGCACCTATTCCATCACACCGACTGCGCAATCGTTCCCGGCAACCGGCGGCAACGGCACCGTAAATGTAACTTCGCTGACCGGCTGCGCGTGGACGGCTGCGAGCAATGCTGCGTGGCTTTCGATCACCAGCGGCGCGTCAGGCAATGGCAACGGAGCGGTTGGTTATACGGCAGCGTCGAACCCGAACACGACACCACGCTCAGGCACACTGACGATTGCGGGGCAAACTTTCACCGTCACGCAAGAGGCGTTGGCTTGTACGTTTAGCATTACTCCGACTGCCCAATCGTTCACGGCAACCGGCGGCAACGCTACGGTCAACGTAACTTCACCGAATGGCTGCGCGTGGACGGCGACGAGCAACAACAGTTGGCTAACGGTCACGAGCGGTACGTCGGGCAATGGCAATGGAACGGTTGGCTATACGGTAGCGGCGAATCCGACTACGTTACCACGCACGGGTACGCTCATGATTGCGGGGCAAACGTTCTCTGTCACGCAAGAGGCGCTGGCTTGCACGTATGCGTTTAGCCTGATGAACCAGACCATCAATGCAAGCGCAGGTACGGGTCAGGTTGATATGACCACGAACGCCGCGACTTGCCCATGGACGGCCACCAGCAGCGCCGATTGGCTGACCATCACCAGCGGAGCCAGCGGCACCGGCAACGGTACGATTCGCTTTGCCGTGACCGCGAACCCAGCGCTCACGCCACGTACGACCACCATCGTCAGCAATGGGCAATTACATATCGTCACGCAGGCTGGGATTGTTTGCACTTATGCGCTCTCGTCCACGGCGCTCAGTGTTCCCAACAGCGGCGGCAACGGCATTGTCAACGTAACGAGCCAAGCGGTTTGCGCGTGGACGGCGGCGAGCAACGCGAGTTGGATTACCGTGACGAGCGGCGCTTCTAGCAGCGGCAACGGCGCGGTGGCGTTCACCGTCGCGACGAATGCGACCACGACGCAACGCACTGGTACGCTCACCATCGCGGGGCAAACCTTCACCGTGACGCAAGCCGCGCCGAATGCGTTGAGCAGCGTATCGGCGGCCAGCTATCAAACGCCGCTTGCACCCGATTCGATTGCCGCAATTTTCGGAACGAGTTTAGCTACGCGAACGGAAGTCGCAGCGACGAATCCATTGCCGACGACGCTCGCAGGCACGACAGTACGCATACGTGACAGCGCGGGGACAGAATTGCTCGCGCCGTTGTTTTTCGTTTCTGCCGAACAGATCAATTACCTGATTCCAGCGGGCTTGGTGCCGGGCAATGCCACGGTGATAGTCACCAGCGGCGATAACACGTTGTCGCTCGGCACGATGACGTTGACCAATCTCGCGCCGGGACTTTTCACCGCCAACGCCAACGGCAGCGGCGTACCGGCAGGACTGGTCTTGCGCGTAAAGGCCGATGGCAGCCAGGTCTATGAAAACCTGCTTCAGTTCGACGCGGCTGCGGGGCGTTTCGTACCGCAGCCGATTGATCTGGGCAGTGCCAACGAACAGGTCTTTTTGATTTTGTTCGGAACGGGTTTTCGCAACGTGGCGCGGCTGGCTGACGCTACGGCGCAAATCGGTGGAGCCGATGCCGATGTGCTTTATGCCGGACGGCAAGGCGAACTGGCGGGACTCGATCAACTGAACATCCGACTCAATCGCAATTTGATAGGGCGCGGCGAACTCGACGTGTTGTGCAATGTGGCAGGACGCAGCGCCAATACGGTTCGCATCAACGTGAAGTGATTGACGAGTCGGGGATGAGATTAGGGCGAACCATTTGCCTGAGGGGCTTTGGTCACAAAAACGCACAGAAGACACAAAAGGAAAATACCGAGTCAGAAATCCTTTTTGTGGCCTTTGTGCTTTTTTGTGCCGAAAGCCTTCTGGCAAATCCCTTACTTAGACTTGCCGTATTGTCCGCGCTAATTCTTCAGCTTGCACAAACCGCCATTTCCCTTCCGGCAAATTCCCTAATCTCAAATTTCCAATTCTCACGCGTTTCAATCCGACGACACGCAAATTGACCAAGTCGCACATACGCCGAATCTGGCGTTTCTTGCCTTCGGTCAAAACGAAGCGAAGCTGTTCGTCATTGATGTATTCAACCTTTGCGGGCTTGAGCGGTTCGCCGTCGAGCGAGAGGCCGTGACGCAAGAGCTTGAGGCGAGCTTCGTCCAGATAACCACCGGTAACGCGGACGAGATATTCTTTTTCAGTTGTGTATTGTTCGCCAATGATGCGTTTAGCGAGGCGTCCGTCTTGCGTGAACAACAGCAAGCCTTGCGATTCGATATCGAGGCGGCCTACGACCGAAAGGCCGTCACGAAATTTCAGCCGTTGGCCTCTATCATCAAACTGATTGCTCTGAGTGATGAGTTGAATGGCGGGCGTATTTCCGGGTTCGGGTTGCGTCGAAACATAGCCCACCGGTTTGTTGAGCATGATCGTGATGAGTTGCGCTTGTTGTTGTTGCGCAGCGCGGGCGAGTTCGATCTTTACATCGGGCGCGACTTTCGTACCAAGTTGGCTGACGACTTCGCCATTGACGCGCACGAGTCCCTGTTCGATGTAACGATCAGCTTCGCGGCGCGAACAGATACCGCGCTGGGTCATGAGTTTGGAAAGGCGAACGGGTTCGATAGCCAACTAATCTCCAGACTCAGATTGCATGTGCGGCAAGTTCGCCACGCCGCCACTCACTGGCGCGCGACGACGGAACTTGAGCGCCAGATCATCGAACAGCGAATAAGCGACCGGCGTCACGAGCAACGTCAGCAGCAACGACAGACTTTGTCCGCCGATGACGACGATGGCGATAGAGCGACGCTCTTCGGCACCGGGGCCGGAACCGAGGGCGAGCGGCAGCATGCCTGCGACCAGCGCGAGCGTCGTCATCAAGATCGGACGCAGGCGGTCGCGGTTGGCTTGAATGATCGCTTCGTAACGTTCCATGCCTTTCGCACGCAAGCCGTTCATGTGATCAATTTGCAGGATGGAATTTTTCTTAACGACGCCGAATAGCACGAGAATGCCGAGTGCCGAATAAAGATTGAGCGTGTCGTTCATCCACCACAGCGACAGCATCGCAAACGGAACCGACAGCGGAATGCTTAACAGAATCGTAATCGGGTGAATCACGCTTTCAAATTGCGAAGCGAGAATCATGTACATAAACGCGACCGACAACATAAAGGCGAGAATGAATTCGCTGAACGTGCGTTCGAGTTCGCGCCCCTTCCCGCCAATCAGATAACTGTATTCCGGTCCGAGTTTCATTTCGGCGAATTTCACGCGCATGGCGTCCATGCGATCCTGCAAGCCGTATTGCGGCGCGATAGAAGCGCGGACGCTGACGACGCGCTGACGATCTTGGCGGTCAATGCGCGAAGAAGCGATGGCTTTTTCGAGCGTCACAATGTTGTCGAGCGAAACCAGCCCTAGTTTGCTGGAACTCACGAACAGCCGCGAAACCGTATCGGCATCGTTGCGGTCGCCATCTTTGAGACGGACTTCAACGTCGTAATCTTCGTTAACCGTTTCGTCGTGAAAGCGCGAAACGCGGTCATCGCCGCCCACCATCAGACGCAAAGCCGTAGCGATGTCAGTCGGGTCTACGCCAAGGTCAGCCGCACGTACGCGATCAATTTTCACGCGCAATTCAGGCTTATCAATCTTGAGTGAAACGTCAGGGTCGAGCAATCCGTTTTGCGCACCCCAATCACGCATCTCGTTGGCTTTGTTGAAAAGCACCATCACGTCGGGGCCACGTAAACTGAAATCAAGGTCTGACGGGCCGCTGCCCAAATTGATGGATTGCGGATTACGCACCGAAGGCCGCAAATGCGTGTATTTGCGCAACGCGCCGCGAATGCGCCCCATCACGTCGCGCGAGGTGTAATTGCCCTCGAACACGGCCAGCGGCTTGCCTTGTTTCAGTCCCGCCCAGAACTTGGTGAAATTGACCGTGCGTTCTTCGTGCGACGCCAGCCGAATGTAAATGTCAGCATTGTTAATCGAATTAGACATGCCTCCCATGCCACCGCCAACCGAAGCCAGCATCAACTGAATTTCGGGGAATTTTTTCTTATCGCTCAAATCCGCTTCGACGGCGACCAGAGCTTCATTCATCGAACTCAGGCTCGTGCCTTCGGGCGCATTGAGGTTGACGGTAAATTCGCCTTCATCGGTGTTCGAGGGAATAAATTCCTGCCGCACTTGGCCGTAAAAATATGGCGTCGTCGCCACTACGCCAATCGCCAGCAGGACGACGGCCCAACGAAAACGCATCACCCCGTGCAACATCCACGTATAAGCCGCGTCAATCCAGCGATAAAAACCCCGCCGCGAAGCACCGTCGTGTTCGCTCGCACCGTCTCCCGCCTTTAACAAACGCGCGCTCATCATCGGCGTCAGCGTGAACGAAACCAACAGGCTGACCATAATCGCCACTGAGGCGGTTAGTCCGAACTGATAAAGAAAGCGCCCCGAGATCGAAGACATAAACGAAACCGGCAAAAAGATGACAACCAGCGAAAGCGTAGTCGCCATGACCGCCATCCCGATTTCCTGTGTCGCCTCTTTGGCCGCTTGCATGGGCGGCATTTTCTTTTCTTCGATGTAACGGAAGATGTTTTCGAGAATCACGATGGCGTCGTCAATCACAATGCCGACCATCAGCACGAGCGCCAACATCGTGACGCTGTTCAACGTGAAATCAAGCACGCGCATCATGCCGAACGTCGAAATCACCGACGTAGGAATCGCAATGCCCGCAATAACCGTCGAACGCCACGAACGCATAAACAGCAATACGACCAGACAAGCCAGAATGCTGCCCAGCACCAGGTGAGTGTTGATTTCGTGCAGCGCGTTGTTGATGTAACGCGACTGGTCTTGAATAACCTCGATATGCACATCGCTGGGCAACGTCGTTTGAATGCGATTCAGCTTTTGTTTGATCTCTTCGATAACAGCGACGGTGTTCGCGCCTGACTGGCGAATCACGCCAATCGAAACCGAAGGCACGCCGTTCAAGCGCGCGAGCGAGCGTTTTTCTTTGGTGCCATCAGTCACGTGACCAACATCGCGCACGCGAATCGGTGCCCCGGCAGCGGTCGAAACGACGATATTCTCAAAATCGCGCGGTTCGATAATGCGTCCCATCGTGCGCAATGTGAGTTCGCGGGTGCCCGCATCCATATTGCCACCGGGCACATCTGCGTTCTGGCGCACGATGGCGTTGCGCACTTGCGTAATCGGCATGCGATAAGCCGCGAGCCGGTCGGCGTCTACCCAGATGTTGATGGCGCGATTGGGGCCGCCGTTGACGAAAACTTCGCCGACGCCGTTGGCGCGTTCGAGTTCGACCTTGATGCGCTTGTCAGCAATCTCGGCGAGTTCGCGTTGCGAACGATTGCCCGAAATGGCAGCGGTGATAATCGGATAAGAATCGTTATCTGATTTGTTGACCGAAGGCTGATCCATGCCGGCAGGCAACTCGCGGGCAATGCCTTGAATGCGGTCGCGTACGTCTTGCGCCGCTACGTCAATGTCGCGGTTGAGGTCGAAATTCAGCACGACGAACGCCTGACCGTTACGCGCGACGCCTCGCATGGTTTCGATGCCTTCGACGCGGTTGACGGCGTCTTCGATCACCTTGACGACGCCGGTTTCTACCTCTTCAGGCGCTGCGCCGGGCAGGCTCGCGCGAATATAAATCGTCGGCACGTCAATCGAAGGAAAACGGTCAACGCCGAGCTTGAAATAGCTCGAACCGCCAACGACGACCAACGCCAAAATAATCATCGCGGCAAACACCGGACGCTTGATACAAATCTCTGCCAGCTTCTGCATATTAATTCCTGCTACTACAATTATTTGAGTGCGTGACGTGAGCGCATTTTGTCAGACCGATACGCTCAGAGTAAAAGACGAACCGCACGTCAGAGCAGTTGCGAAAAACTTTCTCTACTCAAATGAAAAGCCCATCGCCTGTGTCCGCCAAAAGCGCACGAGCGATGGGCTAAAAATCAATATGAATACTGCTACTTCACGACTGTGATTTCGCGCGTCGTGTTGTTATAGCCGCCATTGTCTACGACCTGGCCTTTATCGTTGAGCAGTTCGAGTTGAATCGCGTGCTTCCCCGCTGCCCAGCCGCTCAACCAAATCGGTTCCCACTTGTCGAGCAGCATGGTTTGCCCGGCTACGGTGCAACGCACCTGATACTTGCCGCCTTGCCCTTTGAGTTTCGCGTTGGCAAGCCAGAAATCAATCATGATCGCATCCGCCGCCGCGCCTTTATATTCGCCCTTCGGACGACTATACGTCAGCAACGGTTTGCCCTTGTTCGCCGAAACGCGCGTCGCCGCCGTAGCCTTGGCGTTCACGACCGAGAACGTCACCATCGCAAACGCGCTGTTGTTCTTATAGCTCTCATGCCACGGACGCGAAGCGAAGACGCGCAGCGTGTGCTGTCCCGGCCCCAGGTTTGGCACGGTGAACGGCGTCGCTATGTCGTAATAAGCCTCATAAGCACCGTTATCAAGAATCACATGAATGTGATTGCCGGTGCCCGTCGCCGGGTCTTTGTGCGGATGATAGCCTTTCAGGTCGCCGCTCAATTCCAACAACAGCGGCGCGCTATCGCCTTTAACCACTTCGTTCGGTTTCGGACTGATGATCTTGATCGCGGGCAACGCCTGATCTTGCTGTCCGCGTTCCGCCATTTGTTTTGTCACGCCGGCGGGCCGTTCAACTTTGGTCAATGCTTGTGCATAAGCGACCTGCGCGGCCAACGCCAACCCGGCGAACACGCTCAGTCGGGAAAGAGTTTTGAAAATTTGCATATAGTGCCTCTCCTTTATTGTCAGTAAAGCTGTCAGTAAATTGAATGGAATGAGCCAGCATCGTGCGTGATGCACGTTGAGAGCGTCAAGCGCGCCCTCATTGTGCCGCTATTGTGCCGCTATTGTGCCGCTATTGTGAAAGTTGTTTGTCTACTTTCACGCGCGTCGGACGATTCGCCAGTTCCCACATCATAGCGAAAACTGTGCGCGTCACCTTTTCCATCTTCTCAAAATCAATGCGGTCAACTTCATCGTCTACACCGTGGTAGTCCTGATGAATGCCGTCGAAGTAAAAAATAATCGGCACACCCTTGCGCGCGTAGTTGTAATGATCGCTGCGATAAAACAGCCGTTCAGTGTCGTTCGGGTCGTCGTATTTATAATCGAAGCGCAGTTTGAGATAACCCGCATTGACCGCTTCGCTCAACTCGCCTAATTCGCTGCTCATTTTTTTCGAGCCGATGACATATATCGAATTCGCATCGGTCAGCCCTTTGTCGCGGTCGTTTTTGTTATCGCCCTTGTTATCTGAAGCGCGGCTGCGGCCAATCATATCAATGTTGAGTTGTGTGACGATTTGATTGAGCGGAACCGTTGGATGGTCGGTGAAATACTCAGACCCCCACAAGCCCCACTCTTCGCCCGCGTGCCAGACTAACACAATCGAACGTTTCGGCTTCGGCGCTTTGGTCAACGCTTCGGCAATGGCGAGTACGCCGGTCGTACCCGAACCATCATCATCCGCGCCATTCGACAATGAATCTTTGCCGCCAAATCGCCCCGCCGCATCAAGAAATAAATGGTAACGCGACCAGTTGTCGGTCTTGCCTTGATCGGAAGGCACGCGCGCACCGATGTGATCGTAATGCGCGCCAATCGCTACGTATTCCTGCTTGAGCGTCGCGTCGCTACCTTCCCAGATCGCCACCACGTTTTGCGTAGGCAGAATTTCGAGGTTGCCTGCCACATTAAGCGTCACCTCTTTGTCGCCTTTGAGCGCAAACGAATCGGTGAATTTGACGTTCGCGGCTTCCTGCATGACTGCGGATCCGCTAACTTTTTCGCCTTCGAACAAAGCGTTCAATGTCTTTTCGCCAACATAAGCCGTCGGCAATGCGCTCGGCGCCTCACCTGTTTTATCAATGCTGGGGCGGCTGTTCGACGACATAGAGCTTTTCAAACGATCCCACGATTTAAGCACCGTCGGACTCGGCACTAACAACACGCCGCGCGCGCCGTGCGTCAGCGCGTAATGCGACGCCGTGTCGTAATCAACCCCCAGCTTGCCGTTCAAATCAATCGGCTGAATACCTGCCGGAAAAGCGCCTTCTGAGGCGATAATGATCTTGTCTTTCACATCGAGTCCGGCAAAGGCGTTTACGTTTTTGGCTTTGACCATCAGGCCATGGCCGACGTAAACCAACTTGCCCTGCGCCTTGCCGATTAACGGACGCGGCAACAAGTCATCGCCGAACTTGAACGTCTGCGCGCCCAAAGCTAGCGTCGTTTGTCCGCCGTCAATCTGTCCGCGTCGCAGGTTGAAGCGTTGAAAAAAGGTGCCGTTGTCACCCGCCGGTTTGAAGCCCCAACGCGACAGGTTGTAAGCCAAAAACTTCGCCGCAATATCTAACCCTTGCGAAGGTGTGTTGCGGCCTTCCAACTCATCCGCCGCGATAAAGGTCAGCATCTGGCGCATCTGTTCGGCGGTGATCGCTTCAAGTCCAGCCTTTGCATCGGCTGAAGTTTCTTTCGCAGGCTTGGCGTTTTTGCGCTGCGCCAATGTCGTCATTGGCATTAACAGGGTGACGCTTAACAACGCGCTGATTAAATGTTTCGTACTCACGCTAATTCCTCAATGAGCGCGTTCGTAGTTTCGCCTTCAGGTGGCTCGCGTTACCAAACCCACCGCCTGCCCACCGCCTGCCCATCGCCTGAAAGCAAAACTATGAACGCGCCTTACTCAAAATAAAAGCGGCCTCAGCTTTTCGCCTACCGCCGCTTAACGATTGCTTATAATTTTATTGACTCACCATTGCTTTTCACCGGCCCGCCTTCAAAACCTGATCAAGTACGTCAACGCATTCGGCACTGCGCGTAGCCAAGTCGTTGTTCAACTCATCGTAACGCTCATTCGCTTGTTGCAATTCCGCCGCGATGTGCAAGGCCGCGAGAATCGCCACTTTCAGCGAATCAGCCGTAGCCAGTTGTTTCGCTATGTCGCGCATATGTTTATCCACCTTGTTCGCCAACGCCTGCGTACGCTCGGCGTCACCGTCCTCGGCCCGCAGGGCATAAACCTGATTAAAAATCTCTACGCGCACAGCTTGAGCGGGGCGTTGATTCATTTACTTTTTCACCTCGGCTTCCATTTCCAACACGACAATCGTGTCGAGCATGGCTTCGACTTTCATGCGCAACTTGTCGCGTTCGGCCAACAGTTTTTGTACGTTGGTCTCGGCGTGCGCTTTCTCGCTGTCGAGCCGTCCCGCGCTATGCAGCAAGGTCGCATTCTCCGCTTCGAGCCGTTCTTTTTCCTGCTGCAACAGTTTGCAGTGTTCGACCGCGCGATAAATTTTGTCTTCTAGATGGGCGAATTTGTCTAAGCCGGTAGCCGTCATATTCCCCTTGGGTACGCGCGCCTCCCGGCGCGCTCAATCAGGTGACTAAAAACCAAAACGCTAATTTCGCTGCCTCAGCCCAAGCGCGCCCGGAGGCGCGCGTACCCAGAGTGCTAGCGAATCTCTGCGCCGAATTGCGTCTTTAACGTCGTCGTCACGCGCTCGTGTGCCGCATTAACTTCTTCGTCAGTCAGCGTTCTTTGCGGCAAACGATAAATCACCGAAAGCGCCAACGAATGTTTGCCTTCGGGCAATTCCTTGCCCGCATAACGATCAAACAACCGCACGTTCACAAGTTCGGGCAATTGCAAACCATACAAAGCAGCTTCCAATGCCGCATAATTCACCGTCGTATCAATCAACAATGCCGTGTCGCGTTGCGCCTGCGGGAATTTCGGCAGCGGCTGGTAACGCGACGCGCGGCGTTCGGCTTGCAACAACGCGCCGAAATCCAGTTCCGCCACAAACACCGGTTGTTTGAATTTGTATTGCGCCGCGATGCGTGGATGGAGTTGGCCTAAATGCCCCAGCACTTGAGCGCCACGAGATACTAGCGCAGCACGTCCTGGATGCAAATGTGCAGGCAATTCATCACTTGCCGTTAAATTCACCTCTGTCACCGCCATCGTAGCTAATAAAGTTTCGAGCGCGCCTTTCACGTCATAGAAATCCAGCGCCGTCTTCCCGGCTTGCCAATCGTCAGCATTGCGCGCGCCTGTCGCCACTAATGCCAGCCGCTCCGTTTCCAGCGGGCGCTCATCGCCCGCCGCGAAGCACTTGCCGAACTCGAACAGACGCACGTTGCGCGTACCGTGATTGAAATTGTGAGACAACGCGCCGAGCAAGCCGCCCAACAGGTTTGTACGCATCACGTCTAACTCGACATCAATCGGATTATCGAGCCGCACGCGCTGCGCTTCATCCACTCCGCTGCACAGCGCATCGCTCACTGCGCTTACAAAACTGAAACTCACCGCTTCGTGATAGCCCAGGCCCGTAAGCGAACGCCTCACGTTGCGCCGTTCGGTTTCGCCCGGCAACAACGAACCCGCGCCCGCGCTGCCGGGCAAGCTGGTTTGCAACTTGTCGTAACCCCTGATGCGCGCGACTTCTTCGATCAAGTCTTCTTCGATGCCGATGTCAATGCGCCACGAAGGCGACAACACCGTCAACGCTTGCGCAGCTTCATCAACGGTTGAATCCATTCCCAACGCCGCGAGAATGCCCGCGGCTTCATTCAATGCAATGTCTAAACCCGTCAACGCACGATAACGCGCCAGCCGCATCGTGACAGCTTTGCGTTTGGCTTGTACGGCGTCTTTGCCCGGATAAACATCAATCAATTCATCCGACACCACGCCGCCCGCGAGTTCCGCAATCAGCCATGCCGCCGTGTCAGAAGCCACCGCGACAATCTCAGGGTCAGTGCCGCGTTCGTACCGATAAGAAGCCTCCGTCGCCAAGCCCAAAGCTTTTGACGTAGCCCGAATCGGCGCGGGCGTGAAATACGCCGCTTCCAACAACACTTCTACGGTCTTTTCGGTGATGCCCGAATCTTCGCCGCCCTTGATGCCGCCCAACGCCACGGAACGTTCGGCATCCGCAATCACCAGCATCGCATTCGTCAACGTGCGCTCTTCGCCATCGAGCGTAACGATCTTTTCGCCTTCACTCGCGCGCCGCACCACAATGCGTTTGCCCTTGAGCATGTCGAAATCGAAAGCATGCAGCGGCTGTCCCAACGCCAACATCACGTAATTCGTAATGTCCGCGATGTTATTCACGCTGCGCTGCCCCATCACTTCGAGCCGTTTCACCAACCATTCCGGCGAGGGCTTTACCTTCACGCCGCGAATCAATCGCGCCGTATAGCGCAGACACAATTCCGGCGCAGTGATTTCGACGCTTGTCCATTCGCCAGTCTTTAACGCCGCATCGCCTTGCTTTCCGCTTGCGCCGACGAATGTCATCGGCTGACCGACAATCGCGGAGACCTCACGCGCTATGCCAAGATGCGATAGGCAATCAGGCCGATTGGAGGTCAGGTCTATTTCCAACGCCGCATCGTCACCGTGCGTTTCTACGGCATCTACGGCGAGGCCGACCATCGTGAGCCGTTCGGCTAGGTCGCGTGGTGGGAGGTTGATGTCTACGAATTCTTTGAGCCAGTTGTAACTGATCTTCATAAAACGAATGGGTTACTTTTGAATTACAATTTCAACGTCAACCGTCAGATCTGTTTTGTTCGGTTTTAACTTC
>JANNUY010000350.1:0-1450 GCA_031414155.1 Acidobacteriota bacterium | reverse complement strand
CTCGCCGTCGTGCGCGATCCGAAACGCGACCAGGCAATGCGCGCGTCGTTCACGAATTTGCTGCCAAAGACGCTGTTTAGATTGATGACTGCCGACTGCGAGCGCGTGGGAACCACTGTCGTCAACCCCGGCGGCGTGGCTTGACCTGAGCCTGAATTCAGGTTGCCGTCATAAAGATACCGGCCATTCAAGCGATGCTTTTCGCTGAATTGGTGGTCTATACGTCCCGACCATTGCCAATCGTTATAAACCAATGAAGTCGAACCGGTGAAACTGCCTAGCGGAATCGAGCTGGTTTGACCGTTGGCGGTATAACTCGCCGTTCTCGGCGTTCCGTTCGCATTAAGAAGCGGGGTTTGCGCCGCTGGCAAAAAGCGCAAAAGCGCGGCTACCTGCGGGCGGCTTCCCACTGTGGATTGCAAAATTTGCCGACCGGCTTCGGTGGGCGCGCCATTCAGCGTGAAACCCGAACCGAGCTGACGATCCGTCCATCGTTGCAACGAACCAAAAAACCACGTCTTGTCTTTGCCACCGACGACGGGCGAGCCACCCATGCCAAAGCGTGGCAAATAAAGTGGGCCGCCGAACGTGCCGCCAATTTGATTTTCCAGGCGGAAAGGTGCGCCTTTCTGCACTTCTCGCGTCGCGTTCGGATTGCAATAACCGCCCGGACGACCGGCCTTATCCTGATTGCTACATGCATTGAAATGGTTGTTGTTGTTAAACCAGAAGGCCGAGCCGTGATACTGATTCGCACCCGCTTTGGTCACGACACTGAAAACCGAACCTGAGTTGCGACCGTATTCGGCGGCAAACTGGTTCGTTATCAACCGAACCTCTTGAATGAGGTCTGGATTGTTAAGCGGCTGTTGACCACCTGACACGCTGGGGTCATTGATGTCCTGCCCATCTACCATAAAGTTGTTCGAGCGCAACCGGCCACCATTGGCCGAATAACTGACGCCGTTGGCAAAGCCACTCTGACCGCTGGCAAGTTGGCTGACGCCCGCTGCTGAAAGGGCGACGTTGAAAACGTTGCGATTAGGAGCAATCGGCAATTCAGATAGCCGCTTGCTGTCAAAGCGCGTGCTTACTTCGGCGTTGCTCGTGTTGAGCAACGAAGCATTTTCGGCAATTACCACCGCTTCCTCCACGCCGCCTGGTTTCACGATTACGTCAATCACAGCATTTTGATTGACCAGCAACTCCACGCCCTTGCGAGTGTATTTGGCGAAGCCGTTGGCTTCAACCATTACTTCATAAGCGCCGACCGAGAGATTCGGCAGACGATAGCGGCCTTCGCTATCACTGGTCGTCGAGCGCGTTTCATTCGTGCCGACGTTGCGCGCCGTCACTTTCGCATTGGCGATGACCGCCTGATTTTCGTCCGTCACCACACCAGAAAGCGCCGCCGTAGTGGCTTGCGACCATCCGCTCAGTGACAGGCTGG
>JANNUY010000349.1:0-13229 GCA_031414155.1 Acidobacteriota bacterium | reverse complement strand
TCCAACGCCGCCGTACCCTGCCCCGCCATCACGCGGTAATCATCAAACGGTGGCACGAGCGTATAGCCTTTTTCTTCGCTGACCTTGCGCCCGACTTCTTCTCGGTTGACGTGGTAGCGGTCGTAAAAAATCACCTCCGCGCCATAGCCGCGCGTACCTGCCACTTTGATCGCAGGCGCATCGTGCGGCATCACAATCGCGGCGGGTACGCCGAACAATTGCGCAGCCAGAGCTACGGCCTGCGCGTGATTGCCCGAAGAAAACGCGAGTATGCCGCGTCGTCGTTCGGCTTCATCCATCGCTGCCAAACAGTTGTATGCGCCGCGAAATTTGAACGCTCCTGCGCGTTGCAAATTCTCAGCTTTGAAAAACACTTCGCAGCCCGCACTTTTGTTGAACTGTTGGGAAGTCAGCACGGGCGTGCGATGCGCTACGCCATGCAAACGCTCCTGCGCCGCCAGAATGTCGTCGAAAGTCAGCATTATTTCCTCGCTTTGATTTGTCAGGCGTTGCCGCTTCAGCAAGCGCGCCTCGAATTTCAGCCTCAGGGTATTCGGCGTTGCGTAAATCGGCAAGATGCCGACAAGATGCCGACAAGATGGTTGATAGCGGCACGCAACACAGAAACGAGTTATGTTACGATGCCCGCAAGATGACCGAAGAGCAGCAACTTCTTCCCGCAAAAACACACATATTAAATTTTCGCCGCATCTTTCGCCGCTGGGGTGATTGGGTAGCCGGGCAGTTGTCGCGCGTCACTACGTCGGGCGAATTGATTCCCGAAATTGATGGCTTGCGCTTTCTGGCGATTGGCTCAGTGGTCTTGCATCACCTGATGTCAATTTATCTGCCGCAAACCGGACGTAGTGCGGCGCAAGTGCATACGCCTGCCGAATGGGTTGCGGCGGGCGGCGGCTCCGGCTTGGTCGCCATCGCTTATGCCGGACATTTCGGTGTGAACCTGTTTTTCGCCATCAGCGGATTTATTCTCGCGCTGCCTTTTGCCAAACGCAGCTTTGAGGGACGTGAGGCTCCGAGCCTGAGAAAGTATTTCTGGCGACGAGTGACGCGTATCGAACCGCCTTACATTATTTGCCTGTCACTTTTCTTTTTCGTGCAATGGCTGTTGAAGGGTTACTCGCTGAGTTTTTTGTTGCCGCATTTATTCGCCAGCTTAGGTTATTTGCATAACTTGATTTACGGCTACCACAGTTCAATTAACGTAGTTACCTGGTCGCTCGAAATCGAAATCCAGTTTTATGTGTTAGTGCCTTTGCTCGTCACTGTCTTCAAAATTAAAAATGCAGCTATACGCCGTGGTTTGTTATTCGCACTGATTGCTTTCGGCGGATGGTTTTCGCAACACGTAATTTATCCTTCGGGCGAAACGCGCCTGATGTTGTCGCTGCTGAATTTTTTCGCATATTTTTTAGTAGGCTTCCTGCTTGCCGATTTATATCTGCACCGCTGGTTCGCGCGGCGGCATTGGCTGTTTGATGGGCTGACGCTTTACGCGCTGTGGGCGATGCTGACCGTACTCACGACGGCAGGGCAGTATTATTATTCGTTGCCGCTGCTAGTGTTGACGCTTTATCTCGGCTGCTTTCTCGGACGTTTATCGAACGCCTTCTTCCGCCTGCGCTGGATCGTTATCACGGGCGGGATGTGTTACACGTTTTATCTTTATCACATCCCTTTGTTATCCGAGATGGTAGCTCACACGAAACAATGGCTGAGTGTCTCGCGTCCGGTGACGTTGGATTTCAGTTTGCTGATGTTACTCGTGTTACCAGTGTTGGCGGTTTTGTGCAGCGTATGGTTCGCGTTAACGGAAAAGCCGTTTATGCTTTGGGGAACGCCTGCACGCTTGCAAAAGGTAGATTCTTCATCTGCTTAAATCGGATTGCGACTGGATTTATGGGATAGCACCTACAGGGCAGATTTAAACCTGCCCTATATGTGCGGAGGGGCGTTATATTTTGTATTTGCGCATCAATAAATGCCCGTAAATCTCAGAGACAATCGCTAACACCGCCCGTACCAGCATTAGCGGCCCGATACCAACTTTCGCCAATAGCACGCCGGCCAATTGCGGAAAAATTAAGTCAGAAGCGTCTACGCCGCCTTCGAGGATGCCCATCGTTTTGCTGCGCGAAGCCAAGTTGTAGCTCGACACTTTGGCCGCGATGGCTCCCCACGTAGGTTTAAATGCCGCCTTGCCGATTTCGTCAATTGCGCGCGCCGTACCGATCACCGTGCCCAGCATCGCCGTACCCGCAAACGACGGAACCCACCAGAACAAGACGGACGTGATGAGATTCGCAATCGAACGCATGGCGATCACTTTGCCGGGCCCGATACGATCAGCCACCCAGCCGAAGAAGGGGCCGAAAAATAATGGCACTAAGGTTTCAGCAAACAGCTTGATGCCCGACAACTGTCCGGCAGTAACGTTGAGCTTAATGGCGAGCAGCGTGAAAAATTCGCCCGTGACCATATAGGCCGGAGCCGTCAGCGCTGCGCCCAGCAAGGCAAAGAGATAAACGTTCGGCTGTTGTTGCGGCGCATCCAAAGCACTGACTTTGACTTTCTCTTGGTTTTTTTTGTCCTTCTTCTCTTTCTTTTTCTCTTTAATGAAAACGGCGACGAGCAGGAGTGAGAACAGCGAAAAGATCGTTGAGAGCCAGAAGATCACGTTGATAGTTCGTTTTAACGGAGCGATGGCGACGACGTGCGGCAACTCATCAACGGGCACGTCTTTGATGGCGATGGTGCGTTCTTCGACGCGCTCGACGCGGACGGGTTCGCCTTTGTGCGAGATCAGATTTTGCACGATTTCATCGGGCGAACTGAAAAACTGTTCGATTGGTTTGCCGCCGCTGCCGCGCTTTTCGAGGATAGCGACTTTGGTCGTCACGGTTTGCGAGCCGATGAAAAGCACCAGCAAGGCGCTCAAGGCAAAAGCCGCGAGCGATTCGCCAATGCCGCCGGAAGTGGATTTCGTAGTCGTATACCACGAGTAAGCCTGCGCGATGTTTTTCTCGTCGGTCGCATCGGCAATCATCGCCGAGGCCGACGGGCCTTTGGCTGAATCGGCGATGCCGCGCACTACGCTGACGGCGAATAAGACCGACGGCACGTTGGCGACGGTGTAAAGCAAGCCGACCACGGTGCGCACGGCGAGCGAAATCATGAAGACTGGCTTCTTGCCGTATTTATCTGCCAGCGAACCGAAGAAGCCGCGCAACAAGAGCGGCACGATGTTTTGCAACAGCGATAGCAACATCACCGACGTGATGTCGAGGCCGAAAACCAGTAGGGCGTAAAGCGGTACGGCGGTTTTGATGAGTCCGCTCGACAGGCGCGAGAAAAAGGCTTCGGCCATCAGCGCCATCACCGTGACGTTAAAAGCGCCGCCGCCTTTTGCTTCGGCTTGCGCGACGACCGAGGGCAGCACGGCTTCGCCCGCGATGGCGGGCGCGGGTTGCTGCACGATGACGGGTGCGATAGGCAGCACACCGGTCAGACGGTTGAGCGCGCGACCTACGAAGCCAGCTTTGTTGCCTGACACGGCTTCGAGTTCCTGCGCCAAATCCAGCACGGTGGGCTGGCGCAGGAAAGGTTCTTTCGCTAGCGAGCGCGTCACGACGGCGGCAACGCCTTCGTCAGTGTCGCCGCGTCCGTAATCGCTCAGGTCGGGCACCGCGCCGCTCAAGTGCATCTGCGCCAGATGCATCGGATTGTCTGAATCGAAGGGCAACGTGCCGGTGAGCAATTCAAAAACGATGACGCCGAGCGCGTAAACATCGGTGCGCGAATCGAGTTGCTGCCCCGTCCATTGTTCAGGGGCCATATATTGCGGCGTTCCCATCACGCCCAACGGGCCGGTGAGCTGCACACCGCCGCTAATGGCTTCATCCACTTTGGCGAGGCCGTAACAACCGACTTTGACGACATCGCGCCCGCTCGCTGAAGTCTCTATGAAAATCGTTTCGGGCTTGAGGTCACGCAACACGATGCCGCTCAGATGCGCGGCGTGAACTGCGCCCGCAATTTGATTCACGAGGCCGACGACGCGCGGCAAACTCAGGCCGCGTTCTTTCAAGATCAAATCGCGCAGCGTGCGTCCGCGCAGCGATTCTTCGACAATGTAAGCCGCCCCTTCTTTCGTATAGCCGAAATCATAAACCTGCACCGAGTTAGGATGCTTGATGCGTGCGGCGACTTGCGCCTGACGGCGAAAGCGTTCAACGGCGACGGGATCGTTGACGAGTTCGGGACGCAGGATGCGAATGGAAACTACGTCGCCGAGCAAGGTGCGCTTGGCTTTATAAACTGTGCCCGTGTCGTCCATGCGTTGCTGGTCAAGCAACTCGTAACGCTTGTCGAGCGCCACGCGCAAAGGCGCGCCTTGCGTAGGGGCTTCGGGTTGGTTGGGCAACAACAATTGCCCGGTCATCGCTACTTTGTATTTGATCGCCAGCGGCGCAGGCGGCGGTTGTTCAGCAGCCACAGGCGCGGGAGGCGTTTTAGGTTTTTCGGCAGCAGCTTTAACAGGCGGTTTGGGATCGGTGTCTACGTGCGTTGAGTAAGCGTCGGTTTTGATCGCGCCGGTCGGGACTTCTTCCAGGCTGAAGACGGCTTTGACGCGTCCCATCTGAATCTTGTCGCCGTTGTGCAAGGCGCGGGCTTCGTCAGAAATCAGCTTTTTGCCGTTGACGTAAATGCCATTCAAACTGCCCAAATCGCTGATGACGTATTGCCCGTTTTGCATCCGAATCGAAGCGTGCTGGCGGCTGATGCCACTGTCAGCGATGACAATGTCATTGCCCGGCGCTTTGCCGATCAAAACGGGATAACCGGGAACGACGGCTTCCTGTACGGAGCCATCAGGCAAACTGAAATAAATCTTGGCGATGATTTTAGGCATAGTGAAAAAGAAAAAAAGACAGCCGTGCCAAAGCGGAAAGCAAAGTGCGCGATACCGCTAGTGCGCTGCTGTCTATGCAATCAATTGCGTTTTAACGCAAGGCGTCAGGCTTTCTTTTTGCCTTTTTTCTTGCCGCCTTTTTCCGCCGGAGCGGCAACCGCCGTCGGTGTTTCAGGCGCAGCCGGTGTAGCTGACATTGCGCTGGCATTAGCGCCTAACGCGCGGCCCAAGGCTTGATTGATGTCTGACCAGCGATAAACCGCGAGGCGATAATTGCATTGGTCGGCAATCGCAATATAAGTCTCGCCCGTCGCGTCAGTGTGCGCCGAAATCGAATCAGGTGAACAAAGATAACCCGGCGGATTGGCCTGCCCCGGAATGATCGAGCCGTCTTTGACCTGTTGTTGCAACGCTTTGTTGGTCTTGTCTTCGAAATTCACTTGGGGCGAATGACCGAAAAAACCTTTGTATCCGCCCGCGCGCGTGCGCCGTGACGCCGCAAAGCCCGCAAGATCGGTGTTGTAAAGAGCAGCCACCCGCGTATCGAAAACCTGTATGTGGCCTACGCTTTCGTCAATCGCCAACAGCATTTTGCCCGCGAGTGCGAGGCCCTCGACCGAACCGGAAAAGATAGACTTGCCCGTCGGCTTGCCATTGGCATCAGAGCGCGCGCCGATCAACTTGCCTTGATAAACACCGGTTTCCCAATCGAAGACTTGAATGATGTTGTCTTTTTCGCTGGCGATAAATAGCTTGTTGGCGGCTTCGTCAATGGCGATGCCTTCGCAACCGTGCAGATAAGTGTCGCCGTCAGGGCGCGTCTTGGTGAATTGCCACGTCGGATCAACTTTGCCATCCAGCGTGAACCGCACGACTTCGTTCAGGTGCGCGTCAACCGTATAAACCCGATTGCGCGAATCAATGGCGATGCCGCCGAGCTTATCGAAATGATGATCGCCGAAGCGCGTGCCTTTGAACTGATAAGCGTAAGGCCCCAACGGTTTGCCCTTTTCGTCAGTCGCGCCGGGCGCAGGCTGCACAAAAGCATAAGCCAGATTGAGCACCTGATCAGTCACCAGCACCATTCCATTCGGAGCAACGGCGACATCCACAATCTCGCCGCCAAAGATGCCGTGGCCGAATTCCGCCACATAGGCTTTTGTCTTCACATCCCAAATTTGTATGCGGCGATTGTGGGCATCGGTGGCAAAGAGCAAACCGTTAGGCGCAAAAGATACGCCGTCGGGTTTGTCAAAATCGGTGGCGAGCTTGCCCGGATGTCCGCTGCCAAAGGTCGCGTAAGGCTCGACGTTGATGCGCCAACCTTCGCGCGCCGGGTCTTGTTCGCCGACAGCCGCTTCGCTGCTGACCGTTTGCGGTTCAGCCGCAGTAGGCACAGAAGCAGGTGCAGGCGTAGCGGCGGGCGGTGTGACTTGCGTCTGCGCAGCAGGCGGGGCATCGGCTCCGGCCTTTTTCTTTTTCTTCTTTTGCGCCAACGCAGTGACCGGCGTCAGCAACAAGCAACTCAAAAAACAAGCCGTCGTAATAGTCAGCAACGTAGCGGTTCGTGGTTTCATGGGGCGCTCCTGTGGAGAAATTCAGCCAAAATCCGAATTTGAGGGAAGCCTAAAAAACGACACAACCCGCTGCGAACAAAACGTGCGCAGCGGGCGGTCGAAAAAACTGTCAGTAAAGAGTCTATTTGAAAATTGCTTCGAGCGGTACCAGTTTGAAATTCTGGTTCTTGCTGCCTTTGTCGTTGAATCCGTCCTGCACGACGAACAAGCCTTTCGGGAATTTGTCGCCCAGCGGCGCGGTTGTCACATCGAGTCCGTCGGTTTCTTCGGCTCCGTCAATGTCGCCATCGCCGATGCGGAATTTCTTGACGAACTCGTTATTGCCTTCGCGCTTATAGGCGATGTAAGAGTAATTGCCCTGACTCGAAACGATCAGATGGCCCGTGCCGTTGGGACCGTAAGCAATCGCCAGCCCTTCGACATCGGCGTGCAAATGTCCGTCACCGACCTTGGCAACTTGCGTGCGCGTCGTGCCGCCTTCGGGTTCGGCGTCATACTTCCAGATGCCGACGGGTTCTTCGCTGATATAAAACTTGCCGAGTTCGTCATCGGCAACGCAGCCCTCGACGACCGAACCGACCTTGAAGGTGCGCACTTTCTTGGCATCCACCTTGCCGTTCGCCTCAAACAATTCGTATTGCTCGACGATGCCGGTCTTGCTGTTGCCGTAATAATAAACCTTGCCGGTTTTCGCGCTGCGATACATGCACATGCCATAAACCGCCATGCCGTGCGTGATGACGCGCGCGGCTACGTTTTCGAGTTTGCGTGTCGCCGCGTCAACTTTATAAATCGCAATCGAGTTCGTGCGACGATTGCTGGCCGTGACCAGCGTGACTTCCTGCCCGCCGAGCTTGAAGCCGCCGCGCAAATCTACGTTATCCATTTCGCCGTCGG
The DNA here is from genome assembly GCA_031414155.1 of Acidobacteriota bacterium. Lineage (GTDB taxonomy): Bacteria > Acidobacteriota > Blastocatellia > RBC074 > RBC074 > JACPYM01. Next base: position 5,825 of record JANNUY010000349.1, on the reverse strand, counting down.
CCAGATATTGCAACTGCTTGCCGTTCAAATCGTAAACCGCCAAGCCGCCCGCTTTGTCGGTGCCGATGATTAAGCTCAATGCGGAATCAGTCGGATGCACCCAAATCGCCGGATCATCCGCCGCGTCGCCGCCATTGGGCACCGGCTCAGTTTCAACCGTCGCAAAAACCTTTTCGAGATCGTCGCTGAAACTTTGCACAGTGTTGGTTTTAGCTTCGTCGTTCTTGCCTTTTTTGGCAGGTTTTTCCGTCGGCTTTTTAGCGACGGCGCTGGTTTTTTCTTTGCTTTCCGCAACTTTTGCCGTTTCAACTTTTTCAGGCTTGGGAGCTTTGACCGTCTTGGCTTCTTTCACCGCTTCAGTCTTTTCGCTTGATTTGCTCGCTTCTTTGCGAGTTTTCTCTTCGGCTTTTTTGCGTTCCTTTTCTGCTTTGGCTTGTTGTTCGCTTACCTTCTTGTCGTCTTGATCGTCATCGTCATCGTCATCGTCATCATCTTTATCGTCGTCATCGTCATCGTCATTATCTTTTTTATCTTTCGACTTCTTCGATTTTTCTTTGTCTGATTTGTCAGAGCTTTTGTTCTTTTCGCTGGCCGCAACGACCGTCAGTTTGGGCGTCAGCGCGGGCGTGTAAGTGATGCCCGCAATCAGGGCGAGCATGAGCATGAAGACCGCAAGCAACAGGGATGCGCGTTGCGCGTTGCTCTTATTAAGTGAAAACAGCATAGCTAAAAATTCCTCCTACCATAATTTGCGCCGTCTTTATTCGTGGGAGATGGTCGCAAATGCATTGATTGCGAAAGCCAGCTCCTTCAAGACCGGCCTTTGATTGAACTTCGTGAACGATACGTTGCCAACAGCCATCCGTTGGCAACGATTTCATTTTTAGTTTGGCACAATTCAGCCGTCTCAGGGGAGGACGCAGAAGGCGGTAGTAGCCATGTCTCGCGCTAGCGCGCAGTGTGCGCGAAAGTACGGGACAAACTCAACCTTTTATCCGATTCAAAATAAAATCGGTGATGCGCGCGCCGCCATCGGGTACGCCCTTGAAACCGGGGAAGCAATTGACCTCGATCACCGAAAACCCTTTCGGCGTTTTGACCAAGTCTACGCCATAAAGTTCCAAGCCAAAGAGCTTGCCGCATCGGCGCACGAGGTCTTCGAGTTCAGGGTGGTCGCCGACGGGAATGCCCAGTTTTTCTTCCTTTGTTTTCGCCGGAAAGATGCGCTTAATGACGTGAACGTAATCGCCAATCGCATACGCCTTGTAATCATACGGCTCGTGCTCTTCGTATTCCTGCGCGTAAATCAAACGGTCGCCCAACGCCGTGCCGTCTTCGCCTCCTCCATCATCTTTGGCGTCATCCGCCGCCGGAGCATCGCTCGCGCGACGAGCTATGAGCGCATCGAATTCGGCTTCGTTCAGACAAACCTCAATGCCCATGCCACGCCGTCCGCGATAGGGTTTGACGACGATGGGCATCTTTTGCACCACCGGACGCAAGGTCTCAATCGAATCGGTCACAAAAGTTTTTGGCGTGGGAATGCCACCCTGCAATAACAACGTACACGTCAATACCTTGTCGCGCACTTTCATCGTCGCCGGATATTCGTTGAGCAACGTCGCTCCGTGATAATGCGCGGCGGCAGCCAGCGATTCAGCCAACGGCGAATGCGACTTGAACAGATAAGCGTCGTAATCGAACTTGAAATTTTCGAGATCAACCAAGCCGCTGCGCTCGGTCACGACTTCTACGTCAGCGCCGCTCGCCTTGAGGCCATCAAGCACTTCGTGTGTGACCGAAGTCGTGCTGCGCGGGGGTTCCATCAAAAAACAAATACGCATAAGAGATGCCTTTCAGATTGTGGGAAAACTGTGGATAAGTTGTGAATTCGCGGTGAATTTCTGGTGGATGTTTGTGGAAAAACCTGCTTGGCAAAAAAATGGGGACAAAAAAATAATACGTTCTGTTTCTTCTCCTTAAATCTTTTTGCCTTCATCTTTTTGCCAATTTGTCTTTGCCGTAGTTCTCGCTACGATCAACGCATAAATTTCAGCGATGGCGGCTAACGCGACTCTGACGCTCAACATTGCCGCAACGCCGTGATATTGCCAGAGCCATCCGCCCAATAATGGCCCAATCGTTTCGCCGATGCCTTCGCCCAGCCCGAAATAACTGGTTACGCGCGCGCGACGTTGGCGGTCGGCATTCATTGCCTTCGCCATCAGCGCGCCCCACGCCGGACGAAACGCCGCTTTGCCCACCGCGTCAATAACGTTGCCCGCCGCCAGTCCGCCAAACGTAGGGAAAAATAGAAACAACAGCGACGAACAGATATTCGCCACGCCGCGCACCAGCAAGACGAAGCGTTGACTTACGTTATCGGCCAGCCATCCAAACGCCGGCCCCGCGAAAATCGTCACCAACGGCGCGATGGTATAAATCATCCCGGCCTGCGCGGCATTCAAGTGTGCATATTCCGTAGCCAGCACCGGAAACAATTTGCTAATCATCATCGCCGTACCTGTCATCAGCGAACCAAGCACTAACACAGGTAGAAGGCTGCTATTCGATTTTTCTGAAGTTTTGGGTTTCGCTGTTTCAGTGAGCGAAGCCACAAGTTCATTACCGATTTTGTGATGCGGCGGTTCTTTCAAATACCACGCGACCACCGACAGCGGCAGGATAGATAGCACGAACGCCACGAGAAAGACGTGCGCGTAATCATCCGCCCACCACCACAGCAACCAGCCCGCCAGCGCCTGTCCCAGCGAACCCGCAGACATTTTCAAAGACGAATACCACGCGAACGCCGATGCCATTTTTTTCTTGTCGGCGTATTCCGCAATCAACGCGCCTACCGACGGATCGCGCAACGATTCAGAAAACCCGTGCAACATTCTGATCGCATAAATCTGCCACGGTGCAGTGGCGAATACGAACAGCAGGGCTACGCTTGAACGCAGCGCGATGGCGACGGTGAACGTGCGTTTAAGTCCGACACGATCAGCAACCCAGCCCATCAGCGGCTTGAATAGTTGCTCGACCAACAAGCTCAAGGTAAAGAGCAGGCCTGTTTGCACCAGACTCAAGCCCATGCGCTTGACGGCAAACAGCGGCAGCGCAAATCCGATGACGCCGAAACTTAAGCGGGACAAAAAACCTTCGGCAAGAATTACGTAAAGCGATGGCGAAACCTTTTCCGTCATCGCGTCGCCTCACCACGGGAACTTAAATCAAAAGGCAAAAGGCAAAAGGCAAAAGGCAAAAGGGCGAAACTTATCTTTTTATTTGTTTTAGACAAACAAACTAAAGTGGCGAAGTCATCCGCTTCCCATTTTTGCTTTTTGCCTTTTGCCTTTTGCCTTTTGATTTTTTACCCCTTCAGGTTGGGCGGCGTTAGGCTAACTTTGCCTTGCGCGTAATCATCAATGTAATCAGCAATCATTCCTGCCGCGCCCGCTACGCCTTTGTAACCAGGGAAGTAATTCACGTCCACGACAAACGGCCCGCGGTCGCTTTCGATAATGTCCAAACCATAAAGCCCCAAGCCGCAGACTTTGCCAACTTTCAACGAAAGCTCGCGGACTTCGTCGCTAATCGGCACGGGACGACCGGGTACGGAAAAGCTTGTTTCAGAAAAAGGTTTTTGCACACCATGCACCTGTTCGCCTGCGACATAAATTTTCAAGTCTTCGCCGTGGCCGGGAATCGCTTCCTGAATAATCATCGGCGTCTCAGGTGTGGGCAGCGCGTCAATGTCTTCAGGAGTTTTGCAAAGCTTCACGCCTGCGCCGCGATGGCCCATGTGCGGCTTGATGATGAGCGGATGCTCTTTGACCAACTCTTTCGCCAGACTCAAATCGCCCGTCGTCCACGACTTTGGCGCAGGCACGCCGCCTTCCAACAGCAAGCGCGACGTGATGATCTTGCTTTGAATCAGCGAACACGAAGCATACGGGTTCAAAATGTTCGCGCCCTGCACATGCAGGATGCCCGCCAGCGCCAGCGCGAGTTCCGTATGCGATTTCAGCACATACATATCGGCTTCGGGCTTGAGCGTGTCAGGCCGTTGCAGAATTTCTTCGGCGATGTCTTCAGTGACGGTGTAGCCGCGCCCGCGCAGAATCTCATACATCTCGACCAACACGGGCGAGGGTACGGGCGGAACACGACGGACGATCATAAAGTGGAGTTTCATTTGATTACCTCATTATCAGTTGTATTGGTTGCATCGAAATCTTGAAAGTCAATGTAACGAAGAAGCATATCTCCTAATTGTCTAGCTTCAATATAAGATATTTTGGGATTGCCAGTTCTTTCATCAATTAGTATTTGACCATCCATAGTTTTATGAGGTTTAAGCTCAACTAAACCAAGGCTAACCAGTTTATCTGTGTAGTTCTTTTGAAGCGCCCGCTTGTTACGCGCTAACTGCTCTTGCCCCAGAACTGGAAAAATATCGCCGAGTATAGATTGGTGTAACTTATAAAAGGCCTTTTTTACTAGAGGAGAATTGAGTGAGTAGTATTTTAAGAAAATAATCTCAGTGTCATTAAGTTGCCCTAAAAGCTCAAGTAACTTTTCTTTCTCCATTAACTCAAGTTCTTCGTCTGACAAACTGTTTTTCAGCAATGATGCTAAATATTCACGCCTATCTTTTGAATTGGTCTTAGAAGCTTGGCTTAACGTTTCATAAGCAAGCTCTGAAAACTCCTCGCTCTTCAACTTTTGCTGAATGACATCATCTTGCAGGTAGTGCAGCTTTTGCTCTAACAGTTCAGCAAATTGTACTAATCGGTCAATTCTCTGGTTGGGAATTGTGGTTGTAAGAAACTCGCCGAAAAAAGAGACACCAGGAATTGCACCAGCAACAGCTTTGGTTAGTGAGGCGAAGGTGTCCGCCTTGTTGTTCCCAAGATCAATAGCTTCGTCAGCTTTTGTAATACTGAATTCGTTGCTCATCTTTTGTTTCTGATTCGCTGACAACCGCCATGTGTCAATTCCTCATTTGCACTGGCTATTTATGAGGTAATCAGCCAACAACTCCGCCGCATCCGGCACGCCCTTAAACCCCGGAAAAGTATTGATGTCCACCACGTAAGGCTTGCCGTCGCTCGTGATGATGTCCAGCCCGAAAAGATCAATGCCAAACGCCTTGCCGCACGCGAAGCAAATCTCGCGCATCTCGTCTGACACCTCGAACGCTTCGCCCAACTTGTCTTCGAGCGTTTTGGGCGGCCAGACGCGGCGTACGCCAAAGACTTTCTCGCCGATGACATACAGCTTGTAATCGCGCCCGTCCGGTTTGTGCAGCCGTTGCGCAAAAAACAAATCGGTTGTCGTCAGCGATTCCAGATCGCGTTCGCTGTGAACCATCTGCACGCCGCGCCCTTGCGAAGCGCCCCAGAACGGTTTGACTACGAGCGGCCCAGCGGCGAGCAAATCGTTTAACTGTTCAGCCTTGCCCGCGAAAAATGTTTCCGGCAGCGGTACGCCCGCGCGTTGCAGCACTTGTGTCGAAAGAATTTTGTCCTTCATCAACACGACGGTCGGATAAGGATTGAGAATCCTTGCGCCCAGCCCGTGCAACAAGCCCGCGTAACCGAGCGCCGTTTCGGTTCCGGCTTTCAGTAGATAAAGATCGTGTCGGTTTTGAATCGCGGCTACGTCATTGCATTGCGCGTCGGGATAAATCATCTCGACTTGATGTCCGCGCGCGATGAGCAAGTCAGCCGCATGCTGCATCACCGAACCGCTGCGGCCCACTTTTTCTTTCGTAGAGATAACGCCTATATTCATATTGCTTTGAGCGTCCGTGTCAG
>JANNUY010000348.1:0-2029 GCA_031414155.1 Acidobacteriota bacterium | reverse complement strand
CCGCTGGTGGATGCTCGCCCTGTTGTTTTTCGTCACCGTCATCAATTTCGTATACCGCCAGGCGCTCGCGGTTCTCGGCAATGACATCACCGACGAATACAAATTATCGAATACGGCGTTCGGCACGATTGTCTCGTGGTTTCGCTTCGGCATGATGCTGGGCGAATTCCCGATGGGTATGTTGATGGATCGCGTCGGCGTACGCATCGGCCTCGCCTTCGCCGTGTTGTGGTGGTCGGTGGGCAACGGAATGCATGCGCTTTCGACTTCGATCTGGCACTTTCGCATCTTTCGCTTTTGGCTGGGTACGGGCGAATGTGGCAACTATTCGGGCGGCAACAAGATCGTAGCCAGTTGGTTCCCCGTGCGCGAACGTGCCTTCGCCATTGGCATATTCAACAGCGCCTCAATGTTCGGTTCGTTCGTCGCGGCGTTTTTGATTATCCCGATCCGCGAACATTTCGGCTGGCGCATGGGCTTTCTCGTACCCAGCGTGTTAGGCATGCTTTGGGTGTTGGTGTGGTGGTTCGTTTATCGCCAACCCGACGAACATCCATCGGTCAGCCAAGCCGAACTCTCACATATCAGAAGCGATGGTGAAACAACGGAAGACGCTGCGCCGAGTAATTGGGACTTGCTCAAGCTGAAACAAACCTGGGGCTTGATGCTCTGCCGTTTTTGGGTCGGCCCAGTCGTAGAGTTTTACCTTTACTGGATGCCGAAATACTTTCGTGACGTGCGCGGGTTGAGCATTAAAGACAGCGCCTATTTCAACTCTGTCACGTTTCTTTTCGGCGACATCGGCAGCATTGGCGGCGGACTGGCAGCCGCATGGTTGTTGAGCCGAAGCTGGAAAGTAAAGTCTACGCGACAGGCGACGCTGCTGTTCGGCGCGGCGCTTTGCCTGCTGAGTTTTCTGGTTCCGCTGACCGGCAGCATCGTCGTCGCCATCGGACTGATTTCGCTGATTCTGTTGGGACACACTTTTCTGTCAGCGAATATGTTCGCGTCAGTGTCGGATGTGTTTCCTAACTCCGCTGTCGCGCGCGTGACCGGGTTGACCGGCGTAGCGAACGGCGTCAGCGGCATTATGTTTCCGCTCATCACCGGCATCATTGTTGATCGAACCGGTTACACGCCAATTTTCTTTATGGCGGCGCTGATGCCGCTGCTGGGTGTGGCTATCGCGCTCGTTACGCTAAAGGATTACCGCCGCATCAATCTGCAATCTGAAATCTAAAATCCGCAATCAAATGCCCGACATTCTCGTAACCGAAAACATCATCGGCACTGCAATGGATGAATTGCGCGAGCAATTCGATTTGGTCTTTGCACCTGAGCTTTGGAAGCAGCAGGACAAGTTGATCGAAACCGTACCCGACTTCCGCGCGATCATCGCGCGCAATCAAACGCAACTCACCCATGAACTCATGGCCGCTGCGCCACGCCTCGAAATCATCGGACGCGCGGGCGTAGGCATGGATAACGTTGACTTGCTTGCCGCCGCCGATCACGGCATCGTCATTGCGCTCACGCCTGAACAAAACACCAACTCTGTTGCTGAACTCACGATTGGTTTGATCATCGCGTTGGCGCGCAAAATTCCGCTGGCTGACCGCGACACCAAGGCCGGCAATTGGGATCGGCGGCGGTTTATGGGAATCGAAATTAGCGGCAAGACGTTGGGCATTATCGGCTTCGGACGCATCGGTTCGGCGACCGCCGCGAAAGCCCGCGCGTTGGGCATGAATATCGTCGCGTACGACCCTTACGTTGACGCCGATTGCTTGCGCGCCATCGAAAGCCGTACACGGTTGACCAGCCTTGCCGAAGTGTTGGCGAGCGCGGATTTTCTTTCGCTGCACTTGCCCGAAAACGAAGAAACACGCGGGATGCTTGGCTTGGCGGATTTCGCACAGTTGAAGCCCAGCGCGTATCTCATCAACGCGGCGCGCGGCGGCGTTATCCAGGAAGTCGCGCTGCTCACGGCCTTGCAACAACAATTACTCGCAGGCGCTGCGCTCGAAGT
>JANNUY010000347.1:0-1273 GCA_031414155.1 Acidobacteriota bacterium | reverse complement strand
CAAGGCCAGCGTATCAATGATGACGACTTCGGTTTTATCTGCGGTTTTATCTGGCGTGCGAAAGGCGAGTTGCAATAGTGCCACCTGTTCGCGTTGACGATCCCACCAGTTGACGGTTTCGATGTCGAGCGCCATAGCTTTCGCGTTCAGTAAGCGTTCGGCGAGTGAAGCGAGTTGTTCAAGTTGTTGAATGAATTGCACGGCGTGATAGAACATTGCCGTGAATCTTCAGGCATCGGCGGGAAAGCGCGCAAGCTGACAACTTAAAAGGGCAGGCATTCAACGAATTTGAATGCCTGCCCTTTTAAGTTGCTGCCGATGGTTACTTGGTCAGTTACTTCTTCTTGTTATTGCGCATAAAGAAAAAGTCGCCATCAATCGAAGAGTTTTCCCACGGCACTTGCTTCCCGTCGCTGCGAGTTTTGACGTTGACGCGGGTGAGTTTGAAAACGTCCTCCAAGCGCAAGCCCGGCGTACGCATATGGCGCAACAGTTCTTCGGTATACAAGCCGTTTTTGCCGGAGCCATCGCGCGCCACATCACCGGGCGAAGTGGCGTAAGCGATCAACGTGCCGCGTACGTCTCTGGGCATTTTGACGACGGCGAGTCCGCGTGTGAGCGAACGAGTCGCGGCTGAAAAAGGATTGTCGCGGCAGGCATCGAGAATCACGATGCTCAAGGTGGCTTTGGAGTTGGCAAATTCGTTGAGAACGCGGCCTGCATCTACTGCCTCATATTCCACGTCCGATTCTTTATCAATTTTGGCACCGAGCGGGATTAGGTAATTCGCGCCCGCGACTTGCACGCCGTGTCCGGCGAAATAAAACACGCCCGCGCTGGTCGGCGTGAGTTTCGCGCCGAAGGCACGGATGGCTTCTTCGATGCGGCGCTTGTTGGCGTTCTCCAACATCATCACTTCAAAGCCGCACTCGGCCAGGGCTTCGGCCATCGCGCGCGCATCGTTGACCGGATTCTTGAGCGGCTGCGTGTCATAAGCACTGTTGCCGATGATGAGGGCTACGCGCTTGTCGGCCCCGATTTCTTTGATCGCGGCGCTGGTTACAGCCGAAGCCACCGCCGCCGTCTTGTCACCATCGCGCGGCGTAACCGTGATCGTCGTCGAATTAGCAGGCGTTTCAGCCGTACGATTCGCGTCGCCTTGTTTCAACAACTCCGACCAGTTTTCTACTTTGGGTTCAGCAGGCTTGGCGCTATTGGTGGCGGCGACGGGCGCTGGTTTGAAGCTCGCGCCCGCGAGGTTGCCTTTGATCTT
>JANNUY010000346.1:0-6799 GCA_031414155.1 Acidobacteriota bacterium | reverse complement strand
CTGCTAGTTATCATGCCTCCCAAGGCCCCGCTTTTCTCTCCTTCGGTATTCTCCACCTGCTCCTATTCGCATTCTTTGCGCGCCACCGAAGCAATCTCTTTTACGGTCTGTTTTTGGTGATCTTAGAGGTCAACGATTTCCTTTTCATTACATCTATTTCATCACACATTGGGGTGACAGGATTTTATCTTGTGCTTGGGGTGCTGACTGTCACGGGGTTCGGGGCAATCTTCTCGCTGATGGCCTTCCTGTACAGCGCCTTTAAGCCAGGATCATCACGCCGGATCTGGTTCTTCCTGGCGGGAGCCTTGGTATATTTGTTGTGGGTATCGGCGTGGCCAGTGAAATTTGCCCAAGAGGCGGGCACTTTCTATATGGTTGTGTTTTTGCTGGAGCTGCTCAGGATCATGGTCGGGGCGATCTGGCGACAACTTCCGGGCGCAAGAATTGTGGGCGTAGGGATTCTTCTTTACACCATGAACCAGGTGCAGGATTTTGTGTCCCGCCCCACCATCGTGGCGTTTGCCATTGGTAGTTTCGGATTGATGCTCGCCCTTTCGATTTATCTGGCGCTCGAATACGCCCGCACTAACGAAGATCTCGAAGACCAGCTTGTGCAGGTCAAGCAACTCTCCGCCGCCGCGCTGGAACACGAGAAAGTCAAAGCCGAGAACGACCGCCGCGCCGCCGAACTGGAAGAAGCCCGCCAGTTGCAGCTTTCGATGCTGCCGAAGAAATTGCCCAACCTGCCGCAGTTCGACATTGCTGCGTATATGAAAACCGCTTCGGAAGTCGGCGGCGATTACTACGACTTTCATTTGGGTGAAGACGGTACGCTGACGATTGCGGTGGGCGATGCGACGGGACACGGTTTGCGCGCGGGTACGCTGGTGTCTTCGGTCAAAAGCCTATTCGTTTCACTGGCCTATCATCCCGACATTCCGCACATCTTTCAGCGGATGAACAGAGTGCTGAAACAGATGAACTTACGCGGACTGTTTATGGCGATGACGATGGTGAAAGTGCAAGGCAATCAGATGAGCGTCAGCATTGCCGGAATGCCGTCGGTGCTGATTTATCGCGCGTTGAGCGGTGAGGTTGAAGAGGTTGTGATGCGTGCGCTGCCGCTCGGTGGAATGGCGAAGTATGAATACAAGCAGCAGAATTTGACGCTCGCCGTGAATGATGTCGTCGTGCTGATGAGCGATGGCTTGCCCGAACGATTCAACGCACAAGACGCGATGTTAGAGGAAGAAGCAGCCAAGCAATATCTGGCGCAACATGCTGCTGGTTCGGCACAGCAACTTATCGAAGGCTTGGCGAAACTCGGTGATGACTGGGGCGGCGCGCGTCCGCAGGATGATGACGTGACGTTTGTCGTGCTGAAAATTCGATAAGCAATTGAAATCAAGCTATACTTTTCGCCTATGCCAGCAAAAGACATTTTCCATCCCCACGTTCGCCGCGCGCTCGAAAAAGACGGCTGGACGATTACCGATGACCCGCTTTCCCTGCGTTGGTTAGGCACGACGTTGCAAGTTGATTTGGGCGCAGAACGGGTCATTGCCGCCGCACGAGGTGAAGAACTCATCGCCGTCGAAATCAAGAGTTTTATTGGCGCTTCCGCGATGGCAGATTTGGAAAATGCGCTCGGTCAGTTTTTGTTGTACCGGGCGGCGCTCAAGAAACTCGCCCCAACTCGCAAATTGTTTTTGGCCATCCGTGATGACGTGTATGACGCGATCTTTGCCCAGCCGGAGGGCGAGTTTGTGCGTGAGGATGGCGACATTCACCTATTAGTTTTCAATGCCGACCGTGAAGAGGTGATCAAATGGATAAGTTAGAACAATATCGCACGATCATTGAAAAAGAACTGACCGTAATTGTCGCCCAAACAATTCATTCCCCAGCTTCTCCCTCGGGGTTGCGCGACAAGACGGTCTTTGATCGCAGTTCCGATTGCTATCTGATCTTGCGCGAAGGCTGGGACGGGGCGCACCGTATTCTGGCTCCGGTTATCAGCCTGGAAATCATCAATGGGAAAATCTGGTTGCAAGCCGATCACACGAACTTGCGCATTGCTGAACGCTTGGAAACAGCAGGCGTGCCGAAGAGTGACATCGTGCTGGGCTTTCAACCACCGTCTGTCAGACCATACACGGAATACGCCACCATTTAGAGCCGAAACCAATTTGCGGGAGGAAGAATGCCCCTAAAATCTCTTTGGTCGTTGCTTCTGTTTGGGTTGTTACTGACAACTGCTTTCGGACAGGAAGCGTTCAACCTCTCAGCCGAAAGCCTAGCCAACGGCCAAGCCGTCGAACTCGACAAGCTTGGTTGGAAGTATTCGCCCGGCGATGATCCGCGCTTTGCTGATCCGCAGTTCGATGATCGCGCGTGGGAAACATTGAACGGCACAGCCATCACGCTCGATAGTATTCCGAAAAGCGGCTGGCGCGGCCTCGGCTGGTTTCGGCTGCGCTTGCAAGTTGATCCGGCGCTCGCTAATCAGCCGCTGAATCTCGAAATGTTCCAGCTAGGAGCTTCGGAGGTTTATCTTGATGGACGCATCGTCGAGCGTTATGGAAAGGTCGGCCAGTCGCCTAATCAGGAAGAGCAATATAACCCAAACGCACGACCGCTGAGTGTTACCTTCAACGAACAACGTGAACACGTTCTTGCCATTCGTTATTCAAATCAGAAAGCTGCTGATATTTCTTCCGGCTGGGGAAGATGGCTGACTGGCAAGAATGCCTTTTTCATTCTGGATTTTGTTGGAATCGGGTTTGTCGCGCGGCTGAAAAAATTCGGAGACACGGCAGGCGGCGGGTACATGAACTTTTTTACGGTCCCTTATGTTTTGATTCAGACCGCAGTGTATCTTTCTTTCGCCTTGCTGCATTTGTTGCTCTTCGCATTTTACCCACGACAACGAGCCGGATTGATATATAGCCTTTTCCTCTTTGCAAGTTTCATTTCGACGCTCTATATCGTAGCCTTTCAGGTAGGCCATTTCAGTGTTTTGGGCTTTTACCTGTTGATGACTCAGCTTCATGGCATCTTTGCCCTCACCAATTTTTTGCTGTTGCTGTTTGTTCACACGGCTTTCCACGAACGAATCCCACGCTTCTTATGGCTTTTCGCGGTTGGCAATATTATTTGGCTGGCGCTTTTTGCTACATCGCCTGGTCATTCGGATTTTTATGCGTTGTTACAATTAGCCATGACGTTTGAAGCCGTTCGGGTCACAGTACAAGCTATCCTAAAACGACAACAAAATGCCTGGGTGTTGGGTATTGGCATTTTCTTCTATTGCCTTCTCTTGATACGAGAGGTACTGAATTCAGCCGGACTGCTTTCACCGTTCTGGTATGTGGGCTTTGATGCCATATCAACTTATGGACTAATTCTTACCTTTACTATCTACATTGCTCGTGAGTTTGCCCACACGAATAAGAACCTGGAACATCAATTAGTGCAGGTCAAACAACTCTCCGCCGCCGCGCTGGAACACGAGAAAGTCAAAGCCGAAAACGACCGCCGCGCCGCCGAACTCGAAGAAGCCCGCCAGTTGCAGCTTTCGATGCTGCCGAAGAAATTGCCCAGCCTGCCGCATCTCGACATCGCCGCGTATATGAAAACGGCTTCGGAAGTCGGCGGCGATTACTACGACTTTCACACGAGCGAAGACGGTACGCTGACGATTGCGGTGGGCGATGCAACGGGGCACGGTTTGAAAGCAGGCACGTTGGTGTCTTCGGTCAAAAGCCTGTTCGTCTCGCTGGCTTATCATTCTGACATCCCGCACATCTTTCAGCGGATGAACAGTGTGCTGAAAGAGATGAATTTACGCGGGCTGTTTATGGCGATGACGATGGTGAAAGTGAAAGGCAATCAGATGAGCGTCAGCATTGCCGGAATGCCTTCGGTGCTGATCTATCGCGCACAGACAGGTGTAGTGGAAGAGGTTGTGATGCGGGCGTTACCACTCGGCGGAATGACGAAGTATCAATATCAGCAGCAGGAATTGACGATTGCAGAGAATGATGTCGTCGTGTTGATGAGTGACGGCTTGCCCGAACGATTCAATCCCAACGGCGAGATGTTAGAGGAACAAGCAGCTAAACAATATCTCGCGCAGCACGCGCAGGCTTCAGCGCAGGAACTCATCGAAGGGTTAGCCAAGCTGGGCGATGACTGGGGCGGCGCGCGTCCGCAGGATGATGACGTGACGTTCGTCGTACTGAAATATGTGGAGTGCGGGCGGCTCGCCGCCGCTTTCAGTTCGTAACGCGAGACTTCCGCTTAACCCCAAATAGTTCACCAGCGAAAGCAAAAGCGGCGGCGAGCCGACCGTACTCCAAGACGCTCCCCGTACTGCCTTCGGTTATACATCGGCCTATGTCACTCGACTCAAACGGACAGCGCCAAATCTATCCGGCGGTCAGAGCTTCACGGCTCAATCCGGTTGAAGCGTTGTGCTATGAACAGGGAACAACGCGGCGCGCGTGGCGTCTTTGTGTTTCAGCCCCTTTGCAAAAGAAAAACGTTCATTGCGAGAACTTGCTGCAACTCGTCAGTGAGTTTGCGTTCCAACTAACATCACGTGTCCAACTATTCCTTTAATGACTTCATTGGTAAGGGTGTGCCTATGCTAAAAAAAATCCTGTTCGTGATGACTCTCAGTCTGGCCTGCGCGGGTGTCGGTCAGCCGCAAACGCCCGAACCCTCCGATCTGAAAAAGCTGCGTGCGCATGCCGAGCTTTTGCTTGAAGGTTGTGTGACGCAAGTGCCACAGCTTCAACGGCTTGACAATCGCATTTATGCGCAAGGCGCGCTGGCTGATTTGTTATGGGTCAAAGACGAAGCCCGTGCCCGCGCGTTGCTGATTGAGGCGATGGGGTCTTTTGCCGAACTTGCGCAACAACCGGGTCTCACTGATGTGCGGAATCATCGCTTGCAACAAATGGTCGAGTCTGTGCGCGGGCAATTTTTTAATATTCTGTTGCAGAGAGACCCGCGTCTGGCGCTGCAATTTTTACGGCAAGTGCGCGAGCTGACTCCTGCCAAACCGGGCCGCCATCAATGGCAAGAACGTGAGATGGAAATGAATCTCGCCGCGCGCATCGCCCAGCAAGACCCGCAAGCCGCGCTGAAAACCGCCAAAGAATTATTAGCCTCTGACGAAATTTCGTGGTCGTTGGTGAATGTGTTTCAGGCTTTGCAGCAAAAAGATTCTGCCGCCGCCGCTGAGTTGTTTGAAGCGGCGCTGGATAAATTGAAAAAAGCCGATCGTTCCAACGGTTCTATGTTTCAGCAATACGTTTCGTTAATGGCGAACTTTCTCAACTTTCTGAAAGGGAATTTGCCTCCACTCGAAACGCCGAAGCCCAACAACCCGAATGAAGAAGCGCAAAAGCCGAGCGAAGAACAGTTGCAACGCCAGCAAGCCGCGTTGCGCCAGTTTCGTGACTTGCTGGAATGGTTCATCGCCGAAGCTCTAAAAACCAATGATGGCGATAGGCTGGACGAAGAAACCCAAGAAGCAAAAAGCACGATCATTTCGACCTTAAATAACTTTATCGAAGACATCGAAAAACGTTTGCCTCAGCGATTTGCTGCCGTGCGTGCCAAATTGAATCAGGCAGGAAATGCAAAGCCTCGTAACTTTTATCAGCGCTATCAGAAACAGCTTGAATCGGGTACGCCGGATGAAATGCTGGCGCTTGCCGAAAAGTTGCCCAAGCACGAGCGTCAATATCTCGTCAGCAATGCTCTGAATAAAGCCGTACACGCCAGCACCAACGAAGCTCAGGTGCGTAAGTTGATCGAAGCAAATATGAGCGACCCCGAACAACGCCGCCAATTGTTGAACCAACTCGCCTATCAATTGGCGAGCAAATCATTCAACAGCGGCAAGCTCGAAGAAGCGCGCGGCCACCTGAATAGTTTGAACGATTCCGCGCAACGCTTTCAGTTGTTAAGTCAGTGGGCACAGCAAAAAATTAGCGCCAACGATCAAAAAACGGCGCTCATTTTTATCAATGACGCGCAAGCCTTGCTAGGCAATCGTTTTTTCACGGCACAACAGGTAGTTAGAGCTTGCGCGGCTATTTGCCGACGTTGAACCATTGCGCGCCTTCACGATTTGCGAAGCAGCGATGGAACGGCTGGCAGTCGTCAATCAAGCCCAATGGACGGTCAACCTTTATCAGCAAGAAGAGGTTGGCGCGCTCGAAACTGAAATGCCGCTTTACGAATTGCAGGGGCAGTTCATTCCGCAACAACTGCCGCAGGCTTTGGCCTGGCTGGCGCGCAAGAACCTCGAAAGTGTGCAAAGAATAATGGCGCGATGGAGTGCGGCGGAATTGCGGCTTTATCTGCAATTAAACGTTGCGCGCGAATTGCAACAGCAAGTGCAAAACATGAGCGAAGCAACTGTTAGCGCGACACCCGCAGGGCGGCCCGCCAAACGCTAAAGGTACTTGCCGTGAATTCGTGACGGGCGTTGGCTGTGGTATATCATCAGACCATGTCACTCGACCCAAACGCAGAGCGCCAACTCATCGAAATGTATGAAGCCCGCGAGGCCATTATGCAGCGCATTAATGCCGATTCGGTGTTGGACGTTGATCGTATTGTGCTTAGCACTTGAGCCTCCCTAAGGGAAATCTGACGACTTTCTAGGGGTAAAAAATGCCGGTAGTGGTTCAAGCGGGTGAGAGGTGATAGTCTCGCCCATATGGTCATAACGATTATCAAATGCTACCACTGTGGCAGCGAAAAGATCGTCAAGCAC
>JANNUY010000345.1:0-8906 GCA_031414155.1 Acidobacteriota bacterium | reverse complement strand
CCGGCAAGCTGGTGTGGGAAGTCAACAACGTTCATGACAAGATTTTGCACGGCCAATGGTCTTCACCTGCCGTGGGCAAGCTCGGTGATGTCGAACAAGTCGTCATCGGCGAAGGCGACGGTTGGATTCGCGGTTATCAGGGTGCCGACGGCAAGTTGCTGTGGTCATTCGACACGAATCCGAAAGATTCGGTCTGGCCGAAAACGCGCAACGAAGTCATCGCTACGCCGGTGTTGTATGACGGCAAGGTTTACCTCGCCAACGGGCAAGACCCCGAACACGGCGAGGGCGTAGGCCATATGTATTGCGTTGATCCGACCAAACGCGGCGACATCACCAAGACGGGCTTGATATGGCAATACGACAAGATTCGCCGCACGGTCTCGACTGCTGCGATTCTGGACGGCCTGGTTTATTACTCAGACTTTTCCGGCTTCCTGCATTGCGTAGACGCCAAAACTGGTCAAGCCTACTGGACGCATGACCTTTTCGCTGCCATCTGGGGTTCGCCCGTCGTGATTGACGGTAAGGTTTACCTGGGCGATGAAGACGGCGACGTGGTCGTGATGCAAACAGGCAAAGAAAAGAAACTCATCAGCGAAATCAATATGGGCAGTTCGGTTTATTCGACGCCCGTGCCCGCGAACGGCGCGCTGTTCATCATGAATCGCAATCAACTGTATTCGTTGGCGGTCAGCGCCGCAGCGGCTCCGGCCAAAGCCGCTGGCTCGCAGTAAGCAAAAGAACTTCACCGCGAATTTTCAACAATTGCCGCGAAAGAAAGGCCTTTCTTTCGCGGCAATTGTTTATGCTCCTAACGAAAGTTTATGTTTCAGCCTCTTTCATAAGCGCCTTGCGGCGCCCTGGTCAGGACACTAAACTCACCGTCCCTTGAATCTCATTGAAACTGTTCGCTCATCAAAAGGAGTAAAAGAAGTTATGCGGTTAATCACTCTTTGTTGCATCGCGCTGTTCTCACTGACCTCTTTGGCCTCATTGACGGGGGCGCAAACTGAACCGCTTCAGACTGTGGCTGATACCTCTCACGAAATCATTGCTTCAACTCGCACGACTGCTCCCTCAGATTGGCATCTCGTGTTACCTGATTTTGCCCTGTCGGAAAAACGCGCTGCGCTTGCGCTGAAACCTGACCCGCTTTCACCAACTGCGTTGGCACAAGGCCAGTCATCGCAGCCACAATCTCATCCGCGAGTTGGTTTTGAAGTCTCAGTCGGCGGCTTTCGTCCGGGCGGACAGTTGCGTGATACCGAGTTAATCAGGTCAACGGTGGGCGGAGGTTTTCTCGTCGCCGTTCGTCCCTTCAACACCCCGCGCGTGCAACTCGACGCAGGCATAGATTTTTTGTTCGAAGGGATCGGTTCGCCGCGCCGCGAAGAAGTGCTGCCGGGTGAGTTCCGCGATATAGATGATGTCGAAGTTTTTCTGAACTTCGGGCCGCGTGTTTACCTGACGCCGCGCGACAGTGCGCTGAAATTTTCGGTCGGCGGTGGAGCCGCTTACGCTGCTTACGTCGAGCTTATTCCCAGCGACACTGATAACGATGACAACGATTTCAATAATCCGCCGGGCTTCACCTGCCTCACTTGTGAAAAGCGTTCGGGCTGGGGTTGGTATGGCATGGCGCAGTTGCGCTATCAGATCAAGCCCATGTTTGGCGTAGGCGTAACGGCTAAATACTACCGCGTGACGACAGAAGGCGGAGTCTTCAGCAGCAACCTGCCGCGTCGTACGGCAGATGATTGGCTGGGCATGATGCTGACGTTCAGCTTTCGGTAACGGACTCGCGTTAGTTCGCTAATGGCTTATGCTTTTGGCAAAGAGGTTTTCTGCTACATCAATTTCAGGAGAAGAAAAGATTGCTATGAACGTACTTTCCCGCCGTGATTTTCTTTGCCAAACCGCACTGGCGACGGCTGCCCTTTTACCTTTTCGCACTGCCGCACAATCCGCCGATGCCTGGCCGCAGTTTCGCGGCAATCCGCTGCTTACGGGCATCTCGCCGACGACGATCAATCCGCAACTCAAACAGAAGTGGGCAGTGACGTGCGGCGAAATCATCGAATCGTCCGCCGCCATTGTGGACGCGACCGCTTATGTCGGCGCAGGTTTGCCCAATGCCAAAGGCCAGATGCTTGCCGTCGGTTTGTGGGACGGCAAGGTCAAGTGGCGTTACGCGAGCGAAGACGCCATCGGCGACTCTTCGCCGACGGTGGCGAACGGCCTGGTTTTTGCGGGCGATCTGGGCGGCGTCTTTCACGCGGTCAATGCGGCGGATGGACAGGGCGTGTGGAAATATAAAACCGATGGCGAGATCAAATGTTCGCCCATCGTAGTCGGCGATAAAGTGTTGATCGGTTCGTATGACGGCACGCTCTATTGTTTTGAAGCGCGCACTGGCAAAACGGCGTGGCGCTATAAAACTGAAAACTACGTTCACGGTACGCCCTGCCTCATCAACGGTGTAGCCTATTTCGCGGGCTGCGACGAAATTTTTCACGGCCTTCGCGTGAGCGACGGCAAAGAGGTGGTCAAGCTGCCGGGCATCGGCAACACGGGCGCTTCGGTGGCGGCAGTCGGCGAACAGGTTTTCTTTGGCAACTTCAGCAACGAAGTGTTGAGTTACAACCTCACAACGCGCCGTCGCGTGTGGCGTTATTTGCATCCGACGCGGCAGTTTCCTTTTTATTCGTCCGCCGCCGTGCTGGACGGCAAAGTCATTCTCGGCGGACGCGATAAAGTCATACATTGTTTGAACGCGGCGACCGGCAAGGAACTTTGGTCGTTCCGCACGCAAGCGCGCGTCGAATCTTCGCCTGCCGTGGCGAGTGGTCGTGTGTATGTTGGTTCAAATGACGGCAGGCTTTATGTGCTTGACGTGAACACGGGCGCGAAGCTGTGGTAGTTCAACGCGGGGCAGGCCATTTCGGCTTCGCCCGCGCTGGCGGGCGGACGCGTCGTGATTGGCGCACAAGACGGCAAACTTTATTGTTTCGGTTAGCCAAGCAGGGTACGATGCAAAAAGCACATTCCTAGCATCACTCCAGCGTCGCCCCACGTTACCCTTCTGTGATGAATTCACGGCATTTCTCACTGTAACTGAATTGACCGGATGATTTGCACCCGACGGTCTGAACATAAACTTTCAACGGCATCCCTCACCGACGAATTTATGCGAAGTTTCTCTGCATATGTGACAATTTTTTCTGTCACCTGTTTTCTTGCTTGTGCCTCGTCCGCTGTGTGGGCTGACGGCTTGCAAGCTCCCGACACAATAGCCAGCTACAAAATTGACGCACGTCTGGCGCTCGACGAACAGCAACATCCGACTAAACTGACCGGCAGTGAACAGCTCACCTGGCGTAACGCTTCGCCTGACACGATCACCGAGTTGCAGTTTCATCTTTACCTGAACGCTTTCAAAAATCGGCAGAGTACGTTTTTCAAAGAATCGAAAGGCCAATTACGCGGCATCAAGTTCGCTGACGGCGAATGGGGCAACATTGAAATCACCGCGCTAAAAATCGTCAACGGTGCTGACCTGACCAGCCAAATAAAATTTATTCACCCTGACGATGAAAACGCTGAAGACCAAACCGTCGTCAGCGTGCCGCTCGGCAAGCCACTCAAGCCCAACCAAACCATTGTTTTAGATATTCAGTTTGCGGCGCGTTTATCGCGCGTTTATGCGCGCACCGGTTACTGGGGCAATTTCGCGCTGGTCGCGCAATGGTTCCCCAAGATTGGCGTATGGGAAGAAAAAGGCGAACGCCATCGCGCTGTCGCCGGTTGGAACTCTCATCAATTTCACGCCAACACAGAATTCTATGCGGACTTCGGCAATTACGACGTAACGCTGACCGTACCCGCAATGTATAAAGGCAAGCTCGGCGCGACCGGCGTTCAGCAAAACGAGCAAGTGAACAGCGACGGAACCCTGAGCTATCGTTTCGCGCAAAATAACGTACACGATTTTGCCTGGACGGTAGACAGCAACTACCTTGTCTTGAAACGCAGCTTCAAACCCGCCGAGTGGATCAAGCCTGAAGACATCAAGCCGATGAGCGAACGATTGAAGTTGCCTGCTGAGTCGTTTCAATTCGATAACGTCGAAATCACGTTGCTGTTGCAACCCGAACACGCCAGTCAGGCCGAACGCCACTTTCGCGCGGCGTTTAATGCGCTGAAATACTGCCAGCTTTGGTACGGACGCTATCCTTACCAGACGCTCACCATCGTTGATCCGCCGTTCAACGCCAGCGGCGCTGAAGGCATGGAATATCCGACCTTTATCACAGCGGGTACGGCGTGGTGGGCGAGCGAAGACCTAAATCTCGAAACGGTCGTCGTGCATGAATTTGCGCATCAATACTGGCAAGGCCTGGTTGCCTCGAATGAATTCGAAGAAGCGTGGCTGGATGAAGGCTTCACCACTTACACCGAAAGTAAGTTGATGCAAACGGCGTATGGCAACAATCGTTTTATCTTGCGCCCGGCGAACTTTCCGGTGTGGAGCTTTCCCCTTCAGTTGCCGCACACAGCTATCTATCGCCTCAACACGTTTAACCAGCCTTTCAACGATCCGATTCAAAAATCAGCTTGGCAATATTATGACGATGACGGCTACGCGATGAATTCTTACGCGCGCACCGGGCTGATGTTGCATACGTTGGCGGCCTGGCTGGGCGAAGCGACGATGGATCGCGTGATGCACGCTTACGCCACGCGCTGGCGCTTTCGCCATCCGGCGGCGGCGGACTTTTACGCTGTCGTCAACGAGATCAGCGGACAGGACCAATCGTGGTTCTTCAAACAGTTCGTAGAAGGCACCGGCACGCTTGATTACGAAATCACCGAATTTAAGAACCACAAACCCAAACTAATGCTAGGCCGTCCGATTGAAACCACCGACGCTGCCGCACCGCTTGAAAACACTTTCACCGTGCGCCGCAACGGCGAGGCGTGGTATCCGCACGAGTTTCGCGTCACGCTGGAAGATGGCTCGCGCATAAAAATCCAACCAGTCTTAGTGAATGCGGCGCAAATTGAATATCTTTATACGCTCGAAGCTAACAAAGACCTTGACCAAAAGAACGGCGTAATTCGGGCAACAGATGCCGAACCCTATAAAGAAATCTGGCCGCTGAATGAGCGCTGGCATCGGTTCCGCATTCCGCCCAATCTATCTAACGACCAATCCATCGTCAGCGTCGAACTCGATCCCGATCATCGCGTCCAACTCGAAGCCAATCAGGTCAATAACAGTTACACGCAAGCCATCGCGATTGCTTCGACAACGCGCTGGGCGAGCGGTTTGATGTTCTGGTTGCAATCCTTTCTGCAAATGGTCGCCTCATTAGCCTAATCGCGCATAACGGTTTTTCTGAGAAGTTTTTTTTTATGTTCACTGCCTTCTTTCACGGTACGAAAAGCGCCAGCCGCAGCTTGAAACTGTTGGCGAGCCTGTTTATTTTCAACCTGCTGTTTGCCCTGCCGCTGATCATTCCGATCTTTTCGCTGATTCAACTAACGACGACTAATCGGCTGGCCGCCCGCGAATTACTGGCAGATCAACTCAATCCGACCTGGTTCGCCGATGTAGTCAACAATCAACTCGCTGACGGCTCACTGATCGCCTTTGCCACCGAAACATTTATTCAGCTTTGTGTGGTCGCGGGTCTCTATTTGCTCTTTAACCTGATGCTGACGGGCGGCATTCTGGGGCACTTGCTGCACGACACCGAACGCTTTTCGATGCGGCGTTTCTGCGCCTTTGGCGGAGCCTATTTCTGGCGTTTCTTCCGGCTGTTGCTTTACGCCGCGCCGTTTTATGGACTGGTTCTGTTGGCCTTCAATTTGGCGAACCGCACCATCGGGCGCGGCCTGTCAAGCGCCACGGCGTTGGGCGCTTATCCCTGGTACAAACTGGCCGCTTTCGTCGCATTCGCGTTAGGGCTGGCGCTGGTCAATATGGTTTTCGATTACGCGCGCATCCACACCGTCAAACACGAAATGCGCGGGATGTGGCGGGCGACGCTGGCGAGTTTGAAATTCTGCGCGCTGAATTTTTTCAAGGTCTATCCGCTTTACCTGCTCATCGCAGGCATCGGCTTTGGCCTGTTCGCCTTTCTGGCATGGCTGCGCGATTCGGTGATTCAAGACGGCATGTTTGCCGTCGGCCTCGCCACAGCCTTCGGCCACGTAGCTCTCGTCACCAAGCTCTGGGCTAAACTCTCGCTCGCTTCCGCGCAATGCCATTTTTATGAAGCGCGGCGAACCGCACTGGCTACGTCGCCAATCGCTATGCCGGAACCTACCTTTGAATTTCGCGCGGCGACTTCCGACGGACTCGACACTGGCGTATTGGCGCGCGCGCAAACAGCTTTCACGGAACCGGTTAAACCCGTCGCCAACACCGCGCCACTCGCAATCGCGGCAACAAACCGAAGAAGCGCTGGCGGAACCGACCATTCATGAATCACGAAACCGTTCGTCAATTCTGTTTAGCCCTGCCCCACGCCACCGAAGAAGTGCTGTGGGAAAAAGACCTCGTCTTCAAAATCGGCGGCAAGATGTTCGCCGTCATCCCGCTCGAAATCTCGCCGACCACGCCCGTGCAGCTTTCGTTCAAATGTACGCCGGAAGAGTTCGCCGAACTTTGCGAACGCGACGGCATTTTTCCTGCGCCTTATGCCGCGCGCTATCACTGGGTCGCACTCGAACGCTGGAACACCTTGAGCCAAGCCGAAACCCAACGGCTCATGAAAGATTCTTATCAAATGGTACGCGACAAGCTGCCGAAGAAAGTTCAACAATCGCTTGTCTGAATTAACCACGTAGCGCAATCAGCCATGATTGCGTTGCTGAGAAAGTTTCTTTGACAGCCGAAGGAAGGCACTTGACGCGACGCAACCATGGCTAGTTGCGCTACTTTTGCTCTCAACGACACTCCCTCGGCATAATGCCCGCGCAATCTCGCCCGAAAGGAAAACCATTATGAAACCGATTCGTCACCTGTTGATTGGCGCAGCCTGCTTGTGTCTCGCTGCTCTTACACTTCACGCGCAAACCAAACGCCCCATCACTCATGAAGACGTATGGCTGATGAAACGCGTCGGCGCTCCCGTGCCTTCGCCCGATGGCAAGTGGGTAGTGTTCACCGTCACCGAACCGGCTTACGACGAAAAAGATCAAGCCACCGATTTGTGGATCGTTGCGGCGGACGGTTCGTCACAACCGCGCCGCTTGACGAATACGAAAGGCGCGGAAAGCGGCGCTACGTGGACGCCCGACAGCGCCAGCGTAGTTTTCGCCGCGCGCCGCGAAGGCGACGAAGCCAATCAGCTTTATCTGCTCCACGTCGTGCAAGGCGGCGAAGCGCAGCGCATCACTTCCCTTTCGACCGGCGCACGCGCTCCGCAAGTTTCGCCCGACGGCAAGCACGTACTCTTTCAAAGTTCGGTTTATCCCGGCGCGCTCAACGACGAAGACAACAAGCGCATCGCCGCCGAACGCAAAGCCCGCAAGTGGAATGCTCGCGTCTATGAAACCTTCCCCATTCGCAACTGGGATCGCTGGATTGACGACAAGCAAACCCATGTTTTTGTGCAAGCCCTCGACCCGAACGCAAAAGCGAAAGACCTGCTCGCAGGCAACAAGCTCGTCAGCGAAGCGGGCTTTGCTGGTGCATTCACTTCGGGCGGAGACGACCTGCAAGCCGTCTGGACGCCCGACAGCACCGGCGTCGTTTTCACAGCGATGACCAATCGCAACGCGGCGGCTTATAGCGAAACGAACACGAATCTTTATCAGGCGCTGGTGAGCGGCGGCGAACCGAAGGCGTTGACGAACGGCAAGGATAGTTATGGGAGTCCGAAATTTAGCCCCAACGGTGATGTGCTGTTTTGTTTCATGAATCCAGCCACCGACAAAACCTATAACCTTGATCGCATAGCAAAATTTGATTGGCCCAGTTTAGGAGCGCGTAAAGTTCTCACGCAAAGTTTTGATTACCCTATTTCGAGCTTCGCCATTTTTCCAGATGGTAAATCCCTCCTTGTCACGGCTGAGGACGTTGGTAACGAGAAGCTATTTATGGTGCTGTCCAATACCGATGAAGCCGGGCGGGCGGGGGCCTTGGTCCTTGAGCATAAATCTGGTTGCTACACGAATGTGGCACTTGCGGCGAAGGCAAAAACAGGAGGCTTTTATGCCAACTACGAAAGTGCAACGAGCCCGCTTGAGATTGTTTCGTCTGACGGAAATAACCTAAGTGACACCAAGCAAATCACCCATTTCAATGCAGAGCGTTTGTCGCAACTTGATTTGCCGCCATTGCGACGATTTTTCTTCACCAGCACCAAAGGCCGCTCCATTCACAATATGATCGCCCTGCCGCCCAACTTCGACGAAAACAAAAAGTATCCCCTCTTTGTCGTGATTCACGGCGGGCCGCATTCGATGTGGCGCGATCAGTTCGTCTTGCGGTGGAATTATCACCTGCTGGCCGCGCCGGGTTACGTAGTCTTGCTGACCAATTACACCGGCTCGACGGGCTTCGGCGAAAAGTTCGCGCAGAACATCCAACTCGATCCGCTCAAGACGCCCGGCGACGAAATCAACGAAGCAGCGGACAGGGCTATTGAGATGTTCAAGTTCATTGATGCGACGAAGCAAGCGGCGGGCGGGGCGAGTTACGGCGGGCATATGGCGAATTGGTTGCAGGCGACGACGACGCGTTACAAGTGCCTGATTTCGCACGCGGGCCTGGTCAATCTCGAATCGCAATGGGCGACGAGCGATACGATCTATTCGCGCGAACTCAACAACGGCGGCCCGGTGTGGGAACAGGCTGAGACGTGGCGCACGCAAAACCCGATTCGCCGCGC
>JANNUY010000344.1:0-7992 GCA_031414155.1 Acidobacteriota bacterium | reverse complement strand
AATGAACAACACGATGACCAAGACGAGAATCCTCACGATTGACGACGACCCGGCCATGCTCGACCTCATGAAATTTCAATTGCAGGCAGAGGGTTACGAAGTCGCCGTCGCTGCTACTGGTATGGCAGCATTGGAATTGCTCAATCGGCAAACGTTCGACTTGGTGTTGACCGATTTTCAATTGCCTGATCTCGACGGCATCGAACTCGTCAAACGCAGCAAAGCGCTGGCATCCGACACCGAAATTATCATGGTGACCGGTTACGGTTCGACGACCAAAGCCGTCGAAGCCATTCGCGCCGGTGCGTTCTATTACATCGAAAAGCCGGTGGATTTCATCAAGTTGCATGAGTTGATCGTAAAAGCCCTCGAACGCCGCAGCCAGGCGCAAGAGATTTCGCAACTGCGCGGACGGCTGGCCGAGCGCGAGCCTTATTACAACCTGATCGGCCACAGCCGTGCGATGCAACACGTTTACGAAATCATTGAAAGCGTGGCGGAATCTGAGGCCAACGTGTTGATCGTCGGCGAATCGGGCACCGGGAAAGAACTGGTCGCCGCCGCCGTGCATTACCGCAGCCTGCGCGCCAAGCAGCCGTTTTTGCAGGTCAATTGCGCGGCCTTGCCGAAAGAGTTGATCGAATCGGAATTGTTCGGCCACACCAAAGGCGCGTTCACCGGCGCGCACGCCGAAAAGGCCGGACTCATTGCGCGCGCCTCGGGCGGCAGCCTCTTGCTGGATGAAATCGGCGAGATGCCGCTTGAGTTGCAACCCAAACTGTTGCGCATGTTGCAGGAGCGCGTTTATTACCGCGTCGGCAGCGAAAAGCCGAGTGAAGCCAACTTCCGCTTGATCGCCTCGACCAATCGCAATCCGCAAGCGGCGATACAAGCCGGTTTCCTGCGCGAAGACCTTTACTATCGGCTCAACACCATCGAGATTCAGGTGCCGCCGCTGCGCGAACGCGCCGAAGACATTCAAGCTCTCGCCGAACATTTTCTCAGACTGTATGCGGCGAAATATCAACGCACGATTCACGCCATTTCAGAGCGAGCTTATGAAATTATGCTGGCTTACTCATGGCCGGGTAATGTGCGCCAATTGCAAAACGCCATCGAACGCGCGGTGCTGATGTGCCGCGGCGACGTACTCGAAATTAATCCAGTTACCTTCGGCCAACCGGCGACACCGCCCGCGCCCATTGAGAAAGCGCCACAGAACCCGCTGACGATGATGGCGAGCGCGCCGGTCAGTGCGCCGTCTAACCCAGCGGTGAACGCGGCGGTGGTGAGTGCTGAAAGACCTACGTCCGTCGCGCCTTCAACACCAACGCCTTTATCATCATCAGCATCATCAGGGGCATTGGCTCCCTCTATCGAACAACTCTGCCAACAGATTGTTCAGCAACTGCCTGCGGTGAAATCGGGCGCTCCGCAACACGAAGTGTTTCGTGAGCTTGAAATCTATCTGGCGCGCGCTGCGGTCGAACGCACGCACGGCAACAAGCAGGCAGCCGCCAATTTGTTAGGCATTTATCGTCCGCGCCTTTACAACCTGCTTAAACAGACTGGCACCCAAACGGATGAAAAGTCGTTGCCGAATTCGCTGCCCGAATCGGGACCTGATTCGGAGTTGGAAGAATCACCCGTGCCAGAATCTTCAGTGGCTGCCAGCGCTGCTTAATTGACGTGCATTAGAAATAGACTGGAACTTGATGACCTGGTTCCGGCGGCGCATAAATCGGCAACGGAGGCATTTCGCCGGGTGGCACCGGTATGCGTTGTTTTTCGTCCTTATTACTTTTGCCCTTGTTACTCTCGTTACTCTCGTTGAAAGGCAAACCTGGAAGCGGTTCTGGCGCTGGCAGATTGCCAGAGCCTTTACGTTTTTTCTTTTGCTTTGCTTTCGGCTTTTTTTCCTTTGCCATATAGCTCCTGCGCTGATCGCAATGCCTGTTACTAACAAACCTTGCGGAGTAAAAACGGCTGCCTGTCTCGACTTACCGCCGTTGATCAACGGCGGGAAGTCGAGTCAGGCAGCCCCAGCGCCAGCAATTGTCCCCTTAACGCATGCTGGACGACTTTCCCCTTTAGACTCAGCCTCTATGGAAGGATGAGTCCTGGAAGACACTCCATAACGAACTTAGCAACTGCCATACCATGCGCTGAACGCAGCCTTTCTCCGCTGCGCGCGCGGCCTGCCCCTCAAAGCTGTTTTTCCCGCATACAGCCGCAGCGTATGAAGCGGCTACAGCGCCCTTTGTCGCTACACTAATTTCGTGATTGTGAGGGCTGTATGAAGGACTTAGCGTTGGCATCCGATTTGCCAACAAGGTGGGCGAGGGCAAGAGAACAAATTGAATACTTGTTCTGTTTGGTCTCTAAGCCGCAATGCAACCAGCGTTGCGAGGCTTGACTGAGCGCGGCGGAGCGGGTTCGCAACCTGCTCGGCCTGTAAGATCAATCTGAGGACAAGGTGAAAACCTGTCCGATATTCTCTGAGGAGCAAACTGATATGTTGAACAAGAATGAAGTGAAGGGGAAGGTGAAGGAAGTGAAGGGTAAGGTAAAAGACAAGGTCGGCGAACTCATCGGCAACGAAGAGTTGGAACACGAAGGCGAAGCGGAAGAGACTGCCGGTAAGGTGCAACATCAGGCCGGTAAAATGCAGCGCAAAGCCGGAGAAGCCGTCGAGAAAGTGGGCCGCGCGGTCGCAGGAAAATAACCATATGACAAGCCCGCTTTGTTCAATCCCTACATACAGAAGGAGACCCATATGCTTTGGACAATTTTCATGGTTTTGTTGGTGCTATGGGCTTTAGGGATGGTGACGTCTTATACGCTGGGAGGATTTATTCACTTGTTGCTCGTGGTCGCGCTCGTGGTGATAGTCATTCGCCTCATTCAAGGACGCAACCCGCTCGCAGGCGCATAAGCAATTCCAGCTGGGCAGAATGGGGGAGTTTTCAGGCTCTCCCATTCGTCTTTTTACCCGCCAGAGAGCCACCCATTTTAGACACAAGCCATTGCCAGTTAACCCAATCACCTACGCAAAATAATAGTTAAACTGGCTGGTGCGACTTATGTTTCTGTTACGCCTGCTTAGTCATCGCTTTGGTGGCCGTCCAGGCATCGAACGGAGAGAGCAGAATGATCATTAACCAAATCAGCGCCGACATCAGCGCGGTCACGATATTACGGGTAACTTGGCCGTAATCGTTCATCATCGGCCCGAGCGCGACACTCTGAGTCATCGCTTGCAATAACGGCCTTGAAACAGGTCGGGGTAATATATTGGTTTCACGCGCTACGCGGGCAGTGAGAACTTCTACCAAGTCGCTGGTGACGGCCTCGGCGCGCGCGCCGGTTTCGTTGCGCAAGCCTGAAGTCGCATACGGCGCATTACTATACGGCATACCCTGTGTGACGCCGCATTGACGGCAAAACCGATCCGCTGCCTTTAATCCGGCCTCGCATGAAGGACAATTTTTTTCTATCTGATTTAGTTCAATCATTGCTTTCCGCCTGACTTTGCGAGGTGAAAATTCGCAACGCCCGTCTGTTTGTAACTCAGCAGTACGTTATTATTTTCCGTTTGATTATTTTTCGACCCTAATTTGCATCATTTGTATCCTCAGAAGACATTGAGGAAGACATTGATGCTTTACCTCAAGGTTAACAGCGAGGTGTGTGCCACATTACGCGAGTGCGCCGAAGCACGCTCTGGCAAAAGGATTGCAATTAAACTCAATTGCCGAATAACTTCGGCGATTAAATTTAATATTTTGAAGAGGGGGAATCTCAAGATGCCGAGAGGCGACAAATCCAAATATACCGACAAACAGATAAGGCAGGCTGAGCATATCGAAGACAGCTATCGTGAACGCGGCCTGCCCGAAGACGAAGCCGAAGCGCGTGCCTGGGCCACCGTGAATAAAATGGACGGAGGTGGCAAAAAGAGCGGTTCAGGGCGTAGCAGGAAACCGAAGAAGGAGCTTGCCAAAAAAGCTGCGATTGAAGCTGTGTAAAAACACCTTGAATGCGTGCGGAACACCTGCGTATGCGCTTAATACGCGGCTTCAATGGAATGGCACATTTTTAGCATAAACCAGAGAATCAGCGAACGATTGGGCGCGGGGAACGCGGGTTGCACTGTGATGCACTGTTACGAAAAGCGTCTGCGTCGGTGTCCCGACCAGATACAGAAAAGCAGTAGAGGCAGCGCATCTCGCACCGCCGATTCGCTGCACAACACCTAGATTCCAAAAGGAGAATTAATTCAATGGCTAATCAAACAGGTACGCAGAGAGGAACCATTTCCGAAGAAGCTTCGGCGATGGGCGAGCGCGCCAAAGGCGCAGTCAAAGATGCGGTCGGCGCAGTCACGGGCAATCGCACTCTCGAACGGGAAGGCGAACGTGAAAATCAGGATGGCAAAACGCGGCAAGCATCCAATAGTTGGGTGACCGGCACGTTCAATGATCGTGAGACGGCTGAACAAGCTTATAACTCGGCGATCAGTCGCGGCTATAAACACGATGAGGTCAACTTGTTGATGTCGGACGAAACGCGCAAACGACATTTCGACAACGACTCAACGCTGGCAGCGAATACGGAGTTGGGCAGCAAGGCAATGGAAGGCGCGGGCGTAGGCGCGACGATTGGCGGCGTGGCAGTCGGCATCGCCGCTGCGATTGCGGCCATCGGCACGACCGCAATTTTCCCAGTGGCGGGACTGGTTATAGCCGGGCCATTGCTGGCAGGCCTCGCGGGTGCAGGCGCAGGCGGAGCGACGGGCGGCATCATCGGCGCGCTGATCGGCGCAGGCATTCCCGAAGAGCGTGCGAAGCTTTACGAGTCCGACATCAAGAATGGCGGCATCGTGATGGGCCTCAATCCACGCACGCCGGAAGATGCTTCTTACCTCGAGAGCGAGTGGCAGGGTTACAAAGGCCGTAATATCTATCGCTAAAACCAGCTTCCCCACTACACGAGCGGGAGGGCTTCCCGATAAAGTCCTCTCGCTTGTGTCCGCTTGGCTGGGTTTATTAAAGAGAGAACTATGCAGGAATTCGAAAAAACAAAAACCGTCAATGCTACGTCCAATCAGGTTTTCGCCTTTGTTGCGGATGTGAAAAATCTACCGCAATACTTGCCGACGGTGCGCCACGCCGAACTCGCGGGCCACGAACGCATTCACATGGAAGGCCAGGCTCCCGGCCAGGAATATAGCGACTCCGGTTTCTTCCGCGTGGATGAGTCGGGCCATCGCATGGAATGGGGTTCAGAAAACAAGAGCAGCTATCAAGGATGGTTACAGGTAAAACAAACCGGCGATAAAAGCTGCGATGTGACACTTCATTTAAGCTTCGATCCTAAAAACAAGGCCTTAGCGGAAATGGGTAAACAGGTTGGCGGCAGCGAACAAGCGGTCAACGATGGGCTTGAGCACTCGCTGCAATCCATCAAGAACATTTGCGAAGGAACCGGCGGCAAAGTCGAGTCGGCACGACCAATGAAATCAGGCAGTAATAAGCCTTAACGAGATAACAAAATGGGTTGGCTAACCGACCCGCAAGCGTGGCTGGGATTGCTGACGCTGACGGCGTTGGAAATTGTTCTGGGGATAGACAACATCGTGTTTATCTCGATTCTCGCGGGCAAGCTGCCGGTGGCCCAGCAAGCACGCGCGCGTACGATCGGCTTAGCCCTGGCGCTCGGAACACGCATCGGGCTGCTGCTCTCGCTATCATGGGTCATCGGCTTAACCGCGCCGCTATTCAGCATTTTCGGAAAGGCGATTTCAGGCCGCGACATCGTACTCATTCTCGGCGGCTTATTTCTGCTGACCAAAGCAACCCATGAAATTCACGGCAGCCTGGAAGGTGAAACGGCGGAAGGCGGTCTGAAGACTGCGGCGGCATCGTTCACGAGCATCATCATTCAGATCGGTTTGCTGGTCATGGTTTTCTCGCTCGATTCTGTCATCACCGCCGTCGGCATGGTAGAACAGATCGGCGTCATGATTGCGGCGGTGATGATTGCCATCGGATTCATGATGTTTGCCGTCGGCCCGCTCGGAGGTTTTGTCGAACGTCACCCAACCGTCAAGATGCTGGCACTTAGCTTCCTGCTGTTGATTGGTACGACCCTGATCGCCGAAGGACTCGGGCAGCATATTCCGAAAGGCTATATTTATTTCGCCATGGCGTTTTCGGTGCTGGTTGAGACGCTCAATTTCCGTTTGCGCAAACATGCGGCACCAAGCGCGCATGAGCAGAAACTTGCAGCCCCCGCAACAAAGCCCGCCATTATTGCCACTCCTTAAGCGAGTAACGCCGGTTACTCGCTTTGTTACTTCAGAAAAACTTTTTAGTGAATGTAATTGCGCAACCTCAGTGGCACTCGTCTTGCCCTAGTCTCAACCAAGAACCTGATAACCCGACGAAATTGGGAATAAACGGTCTTTTTGCAGCGCGCACTCCCTCAAATAGTACGGGTCGCGCGCTTGAGTGTTCTGACGCTAATCAAGTGAGTACGTCTCACGAACACATAACTTTTATCGCCGAGAGCGAGTGAGCACTCGGCCTAACTTTTGGAGGTATCGAATGCGCAAATCAATTTTTATCGTGGTCGTAATTACGCTGGCGTTGTTTGGCTTTGCCAACTTCGCGCAAGCGCAAAAAGAAATGAATAAAGAAATGAGTAAGGATAAAAAGAATGGCGGCCAGCACGTGATGGCTACCTTGTCAGGCGCGGCAGAAGTGCCGGGGCCGGGCGATGCTGACGGCAGCGGTATGGCGCACATCACGCTCAATCACGGCAAAGGACAGGTCTGTTACGAAATCAGCGCGAAAGACATTCAAGCGCCGACCGCTGCGCATGTGCATGCGGGCGCAGCCGGTCAAGCGGGCGCTGTCAAAGTGACTCTCAAGGCAGCGGCTAAAGGCATGTGGAAAGGCTGTGCCAGCACCGACAAAGCCCTGATCAAAGAAATCATGGATAACCCGGCAAATTTTTACGTCAACGTTCATAACGCCGAGTTTCCTGATGGCGCGTTGCGTGGTCAGCTCGCCAAATAAAGGCGAACTCAATCAGGCGAGATGAACGCTACGCTTTTTTCCGGTGCCTTTTGGGTTCCCTTCGTCCTCAATCAAAGGGCATCGGATAAAAACGCGCGCGATAATAGGAGCAAAAAAAATGAGCGTGAAACTAAAGCCTCTCAATCAACAAACGATCGTCATCACAGGCGCGACTTCGGGTATTGGCCTGGTGACGGCGCGGCTGGCAGCGCAGCGCGGAGCGCGACTCGTGCTCAACGCGCGCAGCGAATCTGACTTGCAGCAACTCGCTGAAGAAATAAAACAAACAGGCGGCGAAGCCATTTATGTGTCCGCCGATGTGGCTGACGAAGCTGCGTTGCAAACCGTCGCCGACGCGGCGATCAAACATTTCGGCGGATTCGACACCTGGGTCAACAACGCGGGCGTTTCAATTTATGGACGCTTGCGCGAGGTCTCGACCGAAGATCAGCGGCAATTGTTCGAAACCAATTTCTGGGGCGTTGTGAACGGTTCGCGTATAGCGGCTCAACACCTGCGCCAACGTCCTAATGGCTGGGGCGGAGCCATCGTCAACGTCGGAAGCGCACTCTCTGACCGCGCCATTCCGTTGCAAGGCATGTATTGCGCCTCGAAGCACGCGGTGAAAGGTTTCACCGAAGCCTTACGCATCGAACTCGAAGAAGAAGACGCGCCGATCTCGGTTTCACTCATCAAGCCTGCAGCGCTTGATACGCCATACAAAGAACATGCGAAAAACTATTTGCCCAACGAACCTGAAAACCCACCACCGGTTTACGCGCCCGACGTAGCGGCAGAAGCCATATTGCATTGCGCTGAGCATTCGGTGCGCGATGTCTTTGCGGGCGGCGGCGGAAAGATGATTTCAGTCGCAGGCAACTTGATGCCGCGTTGGCTCGACAAGCTGATG
>JANNUY010000343.1:0-11361 GCA_031414155.1 Acidobacteriota bacterium | reverse complement strand
CACGAAGGTACGACCTGATGCCAGACCATCATTCCGATCAAGAGTGAGAAGGCGAGCAGGAAATCCACTACACCTGACATCACCGTTGCGAGTGGAATCGTGAGGCGCGGGAAATAAACTTTGGTGATGAGATTCGAACTGCCGACGAGGCTGTTGGACGATTGCGTCAGGCCATTGGCAAAAAACGTCCACGGCACGAGTCCGGCGTAACAAAACAGCGAATAAGGAATTCCGTCAGAAGGGATTTTCGCCAGCCTGCCGAAAAACAGCAGGAAGACGATCATCGTGAACAGCGGTTGGATGATGGCCCACGCCGCGCCCAGCGCCGTTTGTTTATAACGCACCTTGATGTCGCGCCAAGTCAGGAAGTACAGCAATTCGCGGTACTCCCACAGTTCGTTGAGTTTCAGCGAAACACAGCCGCGCGACGGTTCGATACGCCAGATCGGCGTTTCAGGCGTGGGTTCAGAACTGACAGGATTATTCATTGTGAGTGCAGGGATGACGGCAACAGCGAGGCACACTTTTCCCCGCGTTTGTTACCGTAAAAGGAAACCTCGTGACGAGGCAGCGAATGATTTTCAACGGTGAGGATGCAAAAGGACGAAGAAACTACGAACAGGCGGCCCGCTTTTTGGTCAGTTACTTTGCCAACTGGCTTCGCGTTGGATTTGCCGCGCGATAAAAATTTGTCAGACCTCGTTGGGGGATTTATTGCCAGAGCGCATTCACGTTCGCTTTGAGTCGCGCGCTCTTTCAGGCGTCAGGGATGAAGAAGATGATGAACCAATTAAGCCGGTGCGAATGAGGGAAGCGTGACTGCTTAACAGCTTCTGCATCATGGGCGCAACACGAAACGTGATTATACACAGCCACTAAGTGATGGCAATAAGCACTTTGGTGGCTCTTTTGAGCCTGTTACAAGGCTAGCCTGATTACGACTTTATGCTATCCTGCCCACTATGATTAGACGCAAACTTAAAACCGCTACCGGGTTGGTGAAAGGATACATTCAAAGCCAGGACGACCTCTGGGGCCGTTACGTAGAGTTGCGTGGCAATGTAGTTGAAATCGGCGGCTTGCGTTTTTCGGTCAACTCGCCTGCGATTCGCACGCGCGATAAGGCGCGGTTTTTATTCGACCGATACGAGCGGCCTGAGCGCATTATCGTGGCGGATTACCTGGCTCCATCGTTGCCGGTTATAGAATTAGGCGGCAATATCGGCGTTGTTTCGTGCGTAGCGAATCGGCGGCTGGCCGACCCTTCCAAACACGTCGTCGTCGAGGCCAACGCGAACGTCTTGCCGTTGCTCGAAGCCAACCGCGAGCGCAACGGTTGTGCATTCAAGGTCGTGCATGCCGCGCTTGGTTACGGCGAGACGGTGGATTTTTTTGTCAGCGACGACGCGCTGGCGAGCAGTGCGGTGGCCTCGGCAGAACGTCTGGTCAAAGTGCCTGCGACCAGTTTGCGCAAGCTGATTGATGATGCGGGCTTCTCTCCCTGCACACTGTTGTGCGACATCGAAGGCAGCGAAGCGGAGATGGTTACGAACGAACTCGATACGCTGGTTCAACACGTCGCTTATTTCTTTCTGGAAACCCACGCCAAAATCGTCGGCCCTGAATCGGTGACGGCGATGCTTGATCGCTTGACCCAGGCGGGATTCAAGACGCTGTTTTCCCGCTGGAGCAATGTCGCTTTGGTGAATACGGCTTTAGTGCCGCAATAAACTTGCTACGCTTATGACTTCTTTAAGCACTCTCCGTCGCAAAGTCGCTTATGCCGGTCGCCACTTCACGCCGACCTGGAAATACGGATTCAATTACCGCGCCACGTTGGCCTATCAAAAAGCTCGTCCGCAATTGAGCGGAGAAGCCGCGCGCATCCTCGACGAACTCAATCGCAATGGCATTGCGATCACTTCGGTGGCGCAGTTGCTGGGCGAGAATCCCTGCTACGACGAACTCGAAAAAAACGTAGAGCAGTTAGAGCAAAGCCACGCTGCGCACATTGCCGCCGAACGCGCGTCGGCTGACCAATATGATCCGCAGCGCAAATCTTTCATCGTACATTTGCTGGGCAATCGCCCGATGCTCGACCCGGCTAGTCCGTTCGTGCGTTTTCCGTTGCAGCAGCCAATTCTCACCATCGCCAACGAGTATTTCGGCATGTATACCTGCCTGCGATTTTTCGACGTATGGCACACGCTGCGCATGCAAGGCGAAGCGCGAGAATCGCAGCTCTGGCATTACGACCGCGAAGATCACCTGATTCTCAAAATCTTTCTTTACCTTTCCGATGTGGACGAAGGCGCTGGCCCATTCACTTACGCACCGCGTACGCATGAGAAAGGAACGATCAAAACGCATCCGACGGGCTTTCTCGAAAACGGCGTCAACCGGGTACGCGATGAAGACATGGCGCAAGTCGTACCCGCTGCGCAATGGATCAAAGCCATGGGGACGCGCGGCACGCTGGTGTTTGCCGATACGCGCGGATATCACCGGGGCGGCCTGGCGCGTGAACGCGACCGCATTTTGTATAACTGCATGTTCACCTCGCCCACCTCGCAAGTGCCCGAACATTTCGCGCGTCCGTCAACGATAGCGTTACCTGACGACCCGGCGGAGGCTCTGGCTTTGACGTATCGGCTTTGCTGAATTGGCTGCTGACCCGCTGTTGACCAAACAAAACGGCGCGACTTTGATTAGCTCAAAGTCGCGCCGTTTTTTAGTTGCTGGTGTTGTTATTTGGGATTGTTCGGATTGGCCTCACCTTCCGTTGTGCTTTCGCTGCTTTGGATTTTTAACGCTTTGCTGGAAAGGGTCAACGGATTCGTCGTGCTGGCCGTAGCGGCGACACGAATGGTGATCGAGTGTACGGCAGATATATTGCCTGCGGCGTCGCTGCATTGGATGGCGCGCGTATAGCTTTGCCCGTCCGCCGTGGTGAGCGTGCCTTGATGCACCAGTCCGTTGCTCTGAGCGAAAGGCGTCATCGCGGCAAAGGGCGTAATCAGATCCGTCGCCATTCGGCACGAAGCGCTTTCGTTAGTGCGTACCTCAATGGCGATCTGCCGCGTACCGAGTGGGAAGACATCGGTGGCGGGAATTGCCAACGTAATCACCGGCGGCGTCTTATCCGTCGTGGTTGACGTATAGGTGACGCTCACCGAGGCAGCGGCTTGATTGCCCGCCGCGTCTACGGCCTTGATGGTGATGAGGTTGACGCCGACTTCGAGCGGCGCATCCAGCGACCAACTTGTCGTACCATTCGCCACGCCCTGCCTGCCGCGATCAGTCGTGAAGCTCACACCGGTCACGCCCTGATTGTCAGCGGCCTGACCGGAGATGCGGATGGTCGGGGTAGTGACTTTTACCGCCGCAGTGTTGAAAGAAATCGTCGGCGCTACGTTGTCATCCAGCGTGACGTTGAGCGTGACGGCGCGCGTGACCGATTGCCCAGCCCCTTGCGCGGTGAGCGTGTAAGTGAACTGACCCGTCGCCGTCGGCGTGTGCTGGCACGAACCCTGCGGCGCCAGATTCGCGCAGTTCGTCGAACTGATGGCGAGCGTTGTGGCATTCGTCGTGGCCCACGCCAGCGTGACCGATTGGCCCAGGCGAATGGTCGCGGTGCTGCCCCCTGTTGTGCCGCCGGTCGTAGCCATTGCGGTGAAGCTGCTGATTTGCGGTGTCGTCCCCGTTGTTGGGTTGTTGCGAGTGCTGGGCACGCGCGTGACACCGCCTTTCAGCGTTCCGCTGTAAGCATTGGCTGAAACGTCGAGGGCGTTTCCGCTCGCTTCGTTGAAACTGAGACCGAGTTGCAAGCCCGTCTCGTTGGCGACTGGTTGCCCCGCGCCACCGTTATAACGCGCCGCCACTTCTTGTGCGGTCAGCGCACGAGTCAATAGGCGCGCTTCATCCACCTGGCCTTTGAACCACTCATCGTTAGTGCCGCGATTGCCGATGGCGGTCAGCGAAGGCCGCGAAAGGCCAGTCGGATTATTGATCGCTTTCTCTTTCAGCTTTGTCTCGGCATCGGTGTCGGCTTGCCCGTCAACGTAAAGCAACAGCTTGTCCAGGTTGCGCACTGCCACGACGTGATGCCATTGCCCGTCGTTGATTTGCTTTTGTCCGAAGAAGTGCGTGAACGCACCGGTGTTAATCGAGACCGTTGCGCCTGCTGTTACGCCGGGCGTGAGGCGCAGATCGTTGCCGCTGTTGTTGCCCAGAATGGTTTGGAAGTCAGCCGCCTGTGTGTTCGTTTTCACCCAGGTTTCGAGGCTCCATTCTCTGGTTAGCGGCAAGGCGTTGATGGTGGCGACCGTCACGGCACCGGTTGTGCCGTCGAATTCCAGCGCATTGTTCGAACCGCTGACGACGGTGGGATTGGCTACGCTGAAGCTGATGTTAGTGGGCGCGGAAATGTTTCCTGCCGTATCGCTGCAACGCAATACGTAGTTATAACTTTGTCCGTTGGCCGTCGTCAGATTGAGGTTGTGCGCGAGGCCGCCGGTTTGCGTGAGCAATTGCATTGAGGCGAATGGCACATCTGTCGGAGCGATGCGGCAAGTCGCATTTTCATTGGTGGTCAAGTCCACTTTGACCGTGGACGTATTCGCCGGATAGGTCGTTGTCGCAGGCGAAGTCAGCGTGATGACTGGCGCAACGGTATCACTGGGCGAAGCCGCTGTAACGGTGGCGCTGGCCGAAGCCGTTTGGCCGGTGCTGCCTTGCACCGTCAAGGTGTAAGTCACTGAGCCGGACGTGACTGTCGGTACGCTGCATGTGCCATTGGCCGCGCCATTATTCAGCGTAATCGTGCAACCGGAAATGGCCGGACTCAACGACGCTGACGTTGCGTTGTTGACGGTGTAATTCAGCGAGGCCACTGGCCCGATGGTTACGGCTTGCAGCGTGGAGGACAATTTCAAACCTGGCTCGGTGATGATAGTGACGTTCTCGCCATTGTCACGATAGCTGGCATAACCCGGCCCGCCTGCTCCCAGAAAACCGCGACTTGCACCATCGGTCGTGGGGCTGACCCAGAAAGCGAAGAGTTTGCCGTTCGTCACATAAAACTTGAATCTCACTGTCTGACCGATCAATGCCGAGAGGTCACTTGCACCTGTCCACGTCAGTTGCCGTTTGGTCGCGTTGCCGGTGAAGGGCTGGCAGTTCGCTTTGGTGAAAGGCGCGATGACCTGATTGTTTTCGTTCAGGACTTCGGCGCACACTTTACCGCCGCTGGCGATTTCAGCATTTACGAAAAGATGGCGTCCGTCGAAACTCACGCGCCGCGTGGTGATTGAACCTTCGGCACTGGTCGCGTAGAGCGAAGCGAAACCATCGCGTCGCATGGTCGCCAGACCGGTGGCTCCGTTGGAATCAACTGAATTTTCAGCGCCTGTGGGCTTTCCGCCGCGTCCGCTAAAATAAAAATACATCAGGTCGCCCACGATGATCGGTCCGCCTGCGATGGGTTGCACATTGCCCCAATTCCATGCGCCAGACGCAGTGCCTACGCTAAACATGGCTTGGCGATTCGGACGATGCCAGTGAAAGCCGTCGCGGCTGAAGCCGAAATAAACTTCATTGAGCTTGGGGCGTCCGACAGGCTTGTTGGCGTTACCACGCAGAATCGAAAACTGCGCGAGCATCAGGCTTTCGTAACCAGAAGCCTCAAACGCATAGAGGTTCGGCGTAAAGGTCGGATCGTCAGCATGCGCCGTGTCGAGCGCATCGGCTTTCATCCATTTCGACGTGTCGGCATACAGCGTTTCTGCCGAAGACGGATTGTTCGGCACGACGCTGTTGAGCGCGAAAGACAGGTCGTTGTGTTCCGCATAGCGTCGCGTGCGAATCGTGCCGGGCAATACATCTTTAATGCTAAGTCCCCATTTTTTGCGGAATGGGTTGTAGAACATGGACTGGCGATCTTGAATCAATGTTTTGTTAATGACGACTGCCGGGCTCCAGTGAATGCCATCCGCCGAATAGTGCAAATGGAATTCGAGCGGATTCGGCTTGGTGTAAACCGTCCGCAGCATTTTGTAACGCCGCGCCGGATTTGGTTCATCCACATCAAGCCAGTTGGTATAAGCGTCAACGAGCTTGGTGTCTTTGTATACGATGTTGGTTCCCGCTACGACATCGAGGCTGGGCTTATTCCATGTGACGCCGTCGGTCGAGGTGGCATAACACACATTGACGCGATAGCCGCACATATACCACATCTTGAAAATCTTATCGGCGGGGTCATAAAAGACGCCGTTCGAGAAAGGCATCGCCATCGGGCCGTCGCCGGTGCTTTCGATGGTCGAGTTGGCGCGCAAGATCGGATTGCCCGGATGCATGGTCGCCGGATGAAACTGCCGCGTCAGGTTGGTGCTTTCGATCAGGAAATCATCTACGAAAAGCTGCCGTCCGGTGTTGATCGGAATGACCGCAGGAGGCTGCAACAGATAAGGCGGCAGTTGCGTTGTGTCTTGATAATCAGCCGGTTTGGGCGGCCAAACGTTGCCGAGCCCGGTGTTGCCTAGATTGATGCCGTTATGCAACACCTCGGCGGTGTTGACGATGTTGTTGCTGATGACGTTCACCGTCACCGACTGGCTGTTGACGCTGCCCGCCGCATTGCCAGCCGTCAGCGTATAAGTGAATTGTCCGACCTGATTAGCGTTGATGATTTTGCTGTCGCGTCCGGTGACATCGCCTACGCCGCTGTTGATCGTTTGGCTGGTAGCCGCGCCGCCGTCGAGCTTCCAGCGAAAGTTGATTTGCTCGCCGAATTTCGCCGTGATCGAAGTGCCGGGTTCGCCGTTCGGCGCAACGGCAACAAAAGATGAAATGACGGGCGGGCTGCTGGTGCCGATGCGAAACACACCGCTAAAGGCTTGAAAGTGGCTGGGCGCGTTCGGGCCTTCATAGGACGCGATGCGTATCTGATAGCCGTCCCCTTCAGGATAGTTAAACGTGAAAATGGACGTGTTAGTCATGCCACCGGCTCCGTCAGAGAGTGACTGAAGAAACACGCCGTTGCGGTAAAGAAAAATGGTGACGACCGGGGTTCCGTTGCCGACCGCCCAGCTAGAAGGAAGGGTTCCCGTGATAAACCACGCCACTAGCGGATTGCTGCCCGGCGCAACGACCTGACCCGCCGTCGGTGAAGTCACAGTGATTTGCGGGGCTGTTGCTTCGGGTTGATAGGTGACGGCATACCAATTCAGCGATTTATTCCCTGCGAAGTCGTAGGCTGTAATCGAAATCCAGTTCAAGCCCACGGCCAGGGGGATGTTGTCTACTTCCCAACTGGTGGTTCCTTTGACGGTGCCGGCTGTGGGTTGAGGATCGGATGTCCACAGCACTCGTTGAATGCCGAGTGGGCTGCTCGCCGTACCGCGCAAGG
Source organism: Acidobacteriota bacterium (assembly GCA_031414155.1). Taxonomy (GTDB): domain Bacteria; phylum Acidobacteriota; class Blastocatellia; order RBC074; family RBC074; genus JACPYM01. The sequence goes on along the minus strand of JANNUY010000343.1, from coordinate 3,953 downwards.
TGATGGCGCTGCGATTGGTGGTATAGCCCGATTGTGTGAAAGGCGACGTGACCGCCACTGTGGGGTTTTGCGCTTGCGCCGTTGCCGCGAAACACAATCCGCTCAACGCCAGCAGCAAGACGCAAATGATTTGGCGCACTCCCAGTGATGTGCGCGCGTGAAAATCTAAATTACCAAGCATAGGAAAAATTCGTGAGTTCGCCATTCCGTCACCTATGCACCTGCTAAAAACCCTCTTGATTGTTGCACAAAATTAGACAAACGCCATCCGGCGCTCGCCGCGAGTGCGCAAGAAAAAGGATTAAAAGAAGGAGCAATGAAAAAGAATGTGGCTGGGTGGTGCCACGGGAAGGAATCCAGAACGCCAAAGGGCTAATCGCGCGGCGTTCAGGCAGGATGATACGGGATGCCTATGATGAGAACGGTTGGTTCGCGCACACTGTTTAACGGGCCACTTTAGGGGAAGCGATATGGAGGATGGAACTTCTCCATCATCTTATTTCACGGGGTTAGGCCTGCCAATAGGAAAAATTTGCCGGGTCTTACGGCAAGGCGGGGATGAAAGCGGGCTAATGGCAAAAGAACAAAGGCCACATTTCAGTGCCTTTGCGAACAGCAGCACTGAAATGTGGCCTTTGAGTAGTTTTGTTACGGAAGTTTTTTCTTAAAATCTGGCCTACTGTGCGACGAAATTACTCCGTGACAGTTTGACGCTCACGCCGTTGGGATTGGTTACGATGGCGTCGCGATTGCCCAGCGGCGTCTTCGCCGTAGTGCGTAAGGTCGCCACCATCGTGTCTTCTTCGATGCTGTTGATCGTCACCGTAATTTGCGAGCCGCCCGAACAGAACGAGGTGCAATCAAAGCGCAGCTTCGTCTGTTTGGCGGGGTCAGGATCGTTGAAAAAGCCCGTGCCATAAACGGTCATTGTCATCGTATTGAATTGCGAGATGCGCGCTTGTGATACGCGCTCAATCGTCAGATCGCGCGGCAGAATTTCAACCACTTGCGGTGTAGTCGTACTCGATCCACCTTTGCCGTCCGTCACGGTCAGCGTGATGGGATGAAGCCCAACCGCTAACGTAGGCTCAGCCAACGCCCCGAGCGCAACCGTCACACCATTGTCTTTCCACTCGAATTCCAGATTGTCGAGATCAGGGTCGCTCGACATTGAACCGTCCAGCTTCACTACGCCGCCTTGCTTGCTGGTCGCTTTGACTGATGCGGGAACCTTTGCCACCGCGATGGGCGGCTTATTCGTAGCGCCGCCACCACCGCCACCACCGCCACCACCACCGACACCCGTGCCTGGGTCAGGCGGGCCGCCTGGGCCTGAACCGTCGCCGCTCTCAATGGTTTCAAACTCGCTGATGAAAATCCTGAAAGGAAGTGTAAAGGTCTGGCCGCCCTTGCTGTCAGTGGCTTCGACTTTGACGATGGTGCTGCCCAGGCGGTCGCCGATTTTCGCATCAATGATGAGTTTTACTTTGCGGTTGATGGGGTCAGGTGAATCCAGCCGCGCGTAGCTTGGCGCGTTCAACAGCCTGAACGTTACCGGGTCGCTGTCGGCGTCGGTCGCTTCGAGGGTGAGGGTCTTGGTTTTGCCGATCAAGACGTATTGATCGTTCGGCGTCATCAGTTCAGGCAGTTTGTTGCGTGCGACGCCGCCCGACGCCGGCAAATTGGTTGCGCCTTTGGTGAGGTTCACCTCCATCGTCGCGGTAGTGATATTGCCTGACGTATCAATTGCACGGAAGGTCACCGTGGTGCGTCCGATAGGGAAAATCGAACCGGTTCCCCGCGTCGCCAGCGGCGAGCCGGAACCATTCACGACATCCCACGAAAGCGGAACCGGATAGCTCACGATTGCGCCTGCCTGCGAGCCGCTGACCTTGCTGATGTTGGTCGGTATGCCACTGAGCTGCGGCGCCGTGGTGTCGTTCACCACAAAGCGCAGCCCACGCGGTTCGCTTGGCGTATTGTTGCCGTCGAGTACGATTAATTTCAGATCGTGCGTGCCGATGCTGAAGCGGTAATCGGTCACTTGCGCTGTCGAAATTTGCACTTCGTTGTCGAACCACTTGTAAGAAAGCGGATCGTCCGGCCCGTCGGGATCGGTCGAGGGGCGTGCATCTAGCCGAATGTTTACGCCTCTGTCAGAACGCGCTTCGTTGAATGGGTCAATGGATTCAAAATCAGCCGTTGGTGCGCTGTTGTTCGGATTGTTCGCTGCCGCTTTGAGTATGTAATCGTTCGCGGTCGTCAGTATGTGCAAATTGCCGCCGCCGACGAATCCGCCCGTCCAGTTGCCGCTGGTCGCGCTGTAAGCAAACGGCGCAGTCGCCTGGCTGTTGTGCCACGTAATCAGTGGCACGGTGGAAAACGCTTTCATCCAGCCGCGATGCCCGCGCTGAATCGTCATTACGATGGGCGGCGTTTGCGCATTGGGACGCAACAGATTGAGCCGCGTTTCTATCTGCCCCATCGTTGCGCCGACCGAACCCAGCAAGTCGTCATACATCGTCACCGTAATCAGTCCGCGCGTGTTGGGCAGATCGAACAAACTGGCAGGTGGGCGTCCAAAGCCGAAAAAGGTCGTCGTGTCGGTTTGGTTTTGCACGCCATTGAGCGCCTGCGTTGCGGGCAAGCGGTCATAAACTTCATCGTTGAAGCGCAGGTTCGCGGTTGTGCCGTCTTCATTGCGGCCTACGACGCCGGTCGAATTTTTAGCAATCGCCAGTGCGTTGTAACCCGCAGTGACGCCAGTCGTTTGTTCGCTGACCACGGCGCTGCCGATCAGGAAGTTGTGCTGCGTCATCTGCGCGCGTCCATCAATGGCGGCGGCAATGATCCAGCCTTTCTGATGCGGCGCGAGGTCTTGCGCATTCAGCGTGATCGTTTGTGTAGGTTGCAGCACGAGGATGGTTTCGTTGATGAGTCCTGGATCAACCAGTCCGTTAAAAAACAGTCGTACGCGCGCGCGCAGCGACGGATGCGTATTCGTCAAACTGATTCTTGAAGAACCGTATTGACCGCTGGCAAAGCGGCTGAAAATCAATACGCTGCCTGCTTTCATTTCGCTCGCACCGGTCGCACCGCCCGTCGCTTCGGGCTGCGCTTGCGTGACCGGATCGGCAGGCGCTCCGCTGGTCGGAGCCACCACCGGAACAGTCATCTTGAACGCATCGAGCCAACTCAACACTTGCATAGGCCGTGCGCTGTGCCTCGCGTCGTTTGTCGTCGCGCCTTCGGTAAAGCTCATCCCAAACACCGGCACTGATACGTTATTGACGTTCGCGCCGAAGCGCGCCCAAGCCTGTCGCGTGGGCGTGACGAACTCGTTGATATTCGTCCACACGCTGCTGACCGGCACGTTCAATCCGCAGGCGTTATCCAGGGTTAGCGGATAAGGCTTGCCGCTCAAGTCATAAGCGACGGCTTCGAGTTTCAGGCTTTGCGAAGCCGTCGTGTTGAGATTCGCCAGCGGGCTGAACAGCGCCACATCCGTTTTGCTTTGCGGATCGCCGCCTAATGCTGCGCTTTGATTTTGCAGGTTGTCTACGGCGACAGACTTCGGCAGCCGGTCATATTCAGTGTTGTTAAAATCCAGGTCGGCGACGGTGAAATCGCCATTGGTGCGCGCGTAACCGCCCGAACGTTTCGCCACACCGATAGCGTTGTAAGTGGCCTCAAAACCACGTGTGTCTTTATAGCTCGCCGTACCGATCAGCCAGTTGAATTGCAGCGGAATTCCGCTCGCGCTCACCGCCATCGCCATCAAATAGCCTGTATTGTTCGGATTGACCTCGCTCGCCAGAAAGGTCTTGGTTTGATTGGCTGAGAGCGTGAGGAAGGTGGTGTCTACGCGGCAATCGTGAACCCATGAGAGCCGCACCGCGATGCCGTCGCGCGGGTTCGCGTTCGTCAGCGTGAAGGCCGTATTCACATTGCTC
>JANNUY010000342.1:0-1588 GCA_031414155.1 Acidobacteriota bacterium | reverse complement strand
CTCAGATTTTCTGCTTAGCAACCTGCGCGAAAACGCGCCGACGCATGAAGCCCAGTTCAAATTCACTGCGCCTGCGGGCGTGCGCGTGGTAGACCAATAAAAGACCGAGAGATAGAAAGACAGAGAAACGGATTGAGGTTATTGAATGAAATTGAATGAGCGTTATGCCAGGCAACCAGTGCATGTATTCACCGACTTTGACGGAACGATTACTGAAAAAGATACGCTGGTGTTTTTAGCGATGAACTTTGGCGGCGGTGCCGAGATGGTGCAAACGATTGGTCGCCTCATCAAATCGAACCAGTTGAGTTTGCGCGAAGGCATTGCCGCCGAGATGCGTTCGATTCGTGCGCCGTGGGACGAAGCCGAAAAGCTATTGCGCGAACAAGTGACGATTGACGCGCATTTCAAGCCGTTCGCGCTGTGGTGTCGTGCGCAAGCCTTACCGCTGACGGTGTTGAGCGCGGGCTTTTATCAAACGATTGAACTGTTCCTCACGCGCGACGAATTCCCCGAAATCGAAGTGCTGGCAAATCACGTCAAACCCGATGAAACGCACGGCTGGCAATGCGAATTCCGCGACGATTCTGATTGGGGACACGACAAAGCCATCGCCTTGCGAGCCGCGCGCGAACGTGGACAATACACGATCTTTATCGGCGACGGACTCTCTGATCGCGCAGCAGCCGAAGCCGCTGACGAGGTTTTCGCCAAACATTCGCTCGCTACTTTTTGTCAGGAAAAACAAATAGCCTTTCATCCGTTCGGGACGTTTGCGGACGTGCTGAAAGTCATTCAAGCCTAACCATGTCGCAATTAGTCGTTAACTCATATGAACAGGTGACGCTGGCGGCCAAGCGCGCCGAACTCGCCGAATGGGAAGCGCGTCTTGCGCACGCTGAACCCGCGCTGGCGAACCTAAAAGCCAGCGCGCGCAACTTCGAGATACGTTACCTGCAAATCATCGGCGGCAAGTACAACGAACTCGCCGCTATCGAATCCGAAATCGCCAAAGTGCAAGGTCTTTCCTTAGACGACGAACCAGACTGGCTTAACGGCGATTCGCTCGCCGATGACGAAATCGGTTGCGGACAAAACCGCATTCACGGTGACCGCGTCAAAAAGCTCTACCGTGAATTCGCGCGCAAGTTCCACCCCGACCTCGCCGAGAGCGACGAAGCCCGCTTGCATTGCACCCAACTCATGGTCGAAGCCAATCGCGCTTACGAAAGCGGTTCAGTCGAAGCCCTCGAATCGCTGGTCGAAGCAGGCAAATTGCAAGACGACCTGCTCGTCGGTTCGCCCGAACTGATCGTCATCACGCGCCGCGTGCAAGACACCAAAGCCAAAGTCATCGAATGTGAAACCGAAATCGCCGAGTTGACCAACGCTGAAATGTACCGATTACAACGCCGCGTCGAACAAGCTGACGAGTTAGGTATAGATTTATTCGGCGATTTAATGATGCAGGTCGAACGCCAAATCAAAAAAGCCAGCAACCGGCTCGAAGCGCTGCAAGGCGTGATGATGACGGCGTGAGATAGCTACCGCATAAACCTGCGACGGACGGCTAAGGCCAGGAGCGCGG
>JANNUY010000341.1:0-11613 GCA_031414155.1 Acidobacteriota bacterium | reverse complement strand
CAAGCTTCCATCGTTTCATAATTGTTCAGAATTTATTTTGGAGTTCAGCCGTCCGATTACTGCCGATCCGTTTTCGGCGCTTCCAGATTGATATTGTCTGCGGCGGAGCCGCGCAGAAAACCTAACGGGGAATCGCTGATTTTTACTGCTTTGCTTCGAGCGTTTTTAAGTCGCGTTCTAATTGGGCGATAAGTTGCGTTTGTTGTAAAGCCGTCGCGCGCGTCAACGCCGTGCGCAGATATTCAATGCCTTTCGCCTGGTCGCCTGCGCGCACATAAACCGCGCCCAGCGCATAAGTGTAACGTGGCGTTTCTTCGTCTTCCGGTTTGAGCGTTTGTTGAAACTGTTCGATAGCTTCGGCGAGCTTGTCTTGATTGACCAGAATTCTGCCGAGCGAAAAATGCGCGGCGCGATGGCTTGGGTGCTGGGCGATGGCTTTGCGAAAGTGCGCGGCGGCTTCATCAAGTTTACCTTCGCGTTCGATGATCGAACCCAGATTGAAATGCGCTTCGGCGTAATGTGGATCGAGTTTCAAACATTGCTGAAAAGCCTGCGCAGCTTCATCAAAACGATCATGCGCCACGCGCAACACGCCGAAATTGAAATGAATCACCGGCAAGTCAGGATTGATCGCCAGTGCCTTTTGGTAATGCGTCTCAGCCTCAGTGAACTGCCGCGTGCGGCCATACAACGAAATCAAATTGATGTGCGCTTGCACCAAGCCCGCGTTGAGCGCGAGCGATTCGACGTGTGCTGCGATGGATTCATCCAGCTTGCCCGCACGCTCCAACGCTGCGCCGCGTTTGAGCAATTCTGATGCTTCGGCTTTCTTTGCGGCATCGCCCGTTTCGTGCGAATGCTGGTGCGCAGGCTCAGTCGCCTCGACTTTCAGCGGCGCGGTTTTGAATTCAAACCGTAACCATTCTGCCGCGCCTTTGCCAGTGTTCGTCCACGGTTCACGCTTACCTATTGCCAGCCAGCGCGTTTGTCCGGTCGTGAGCTTAATCAAATTGCCGCGCGCAGGTTTGAATTGCGCGTCAGTGAGCGCAACGAAAAGGCTCGGCTCTTTGGCATTCAGCGCGAACTCGCACGCCTTGCCCGCTGCGCAGAGCAGGCGCGTGATGCGCAACTGTTCGTTTTCAAATTGCACTTGCTGTGCGTTCTCGTTGGCTGGAACGTCTAAACGAAAGAACTTGCCGCCGAAAGTTGGAGGGTTTTTGCCCATCGCGGTCTTGAACTCTACGCGCAAGAAATCGCTCGCGGCGTCGCTGAGGCTTTCAACCGTATGCGTTTCTTTGACGGCTTTATACAACCTGAAACTACCCGCTTTGACCGCCGGTCGCGTGACTGCGCCGTAAGGCAATCCGATGTGTCCGAATTTCACCGGCCCGGCATCGTTGAGATAAACATACGCCGCGCCCCACGCCGTGTGGTTGTGTTGGGGCAGTTTTATACGCGGCGCGTAATGCACGCGCTCGACGCGGACGTATTCGTTCTCGAAGGCGAGTTGATAAGCTTCAGGCGCGACCTTCAGCGGGTCTTGCGCGAAAGCTGTTACAGCCAAAATTGCGACGAGGAGAAAGCTGCGCATAAAACAAAACAAGGGGACTGCATTGCTGCAATCCCCTCGCAAGGTTTGTTGCTGCGGAATTGCGTTAGAAACCTAAGCGCAAACCGAAGCGGAAGATGCGTTCGTCAATGCCTTCACGACCGAACGAACGCGTGTTGGTGATAATCATAAAGTCAGGGTTCGAAGCGTTATTGGCCGGAGCGGCAAAGTGCGGCGTATTCGTCGCATTGAATGCTTCCGTGCGGAATTGCAATGTGATCCCTTCTTTGATGCGGAACTCGCGGAAAAGCCCCATGTCCAGATTGACCGTGCCGGGGCTTTTCAGGATGTTGAATCCTGCCGTCCCAAAGCGCGCGCCCGTAAGAACCGGCGCAAAAGCGGTCGGATCATAGAAAGGAGTTCCCACGCCAACGCCGCCCAATTTTACGACTTCGCTTTTAACCTGATCGGCGCGTTGCTGGTTGTTCGGAGCATTCAGCGAGGTGCCGCTTCCTACGACACTAAACGGTGTCCCCTGAAACGCGCTGAACAGCCAACTCAACTGCCAGCCGCCCGTCAGCACCGAGGCCACCTTGTTATCGGCGAGGAAGCGTTTGCCTTTGCCTAAGGGTAATTCCCAACCACCGCTGAACTGGAAGTTATGCGGAATGTTAATGCCGAGAACGCCACGATTCAGATTGCGAAAGGCGGGATCGTTGATGAGCAATCCACTGTCATTGTCTCCGCCCAAATTGGCAAGGCCAATAGCTTTCGACCAACTGTAAGACGCCTGCAATTGCAGCCCATTGGCAAAGCGACGCTTCAACGTCGTTTGCAATGAATCGTAATGCGAATTGGCGAAGCCATCGAACAGGGTCGTCGTGGCAGTACGTCCTGGGAATTTGATGTTCAGCGGTTGACCGGCTGCGCCATTGCTGCCTACGCGACCGGCATTGAGGTCATACGAGCCGGTCTGCCCGACCGTGCGCGTAGCGACATAACCCGCCGAAGCCGTGAAGCCCAAGCCGATGTTCTTTTCTAACACCAGATTCCATGACTGAACATAAGGGCGCTTAAAGCTGTTACCCAGCGTCAGCACGTTGACATTGTTCGGCACGGGAACTGTGCCGCTGCTAATGTTGGGAACCGGTGAAGGTGGAATGCCGTCTTTTAGCAACCCCGCAGGGAGTAGCGCATTCGGATTGAAAAGGTTAAAGGCCAGTAACATCGGATAGTTGGTGCGGAAGACACGCGCCAGACTGATCGGGTCATAGGTGATACCGTAACCGGTACGCACCACGAAAGAATCAGACACACGCCAAGCAATGCCCAGCCGTGGCGAGAAAAGTTTCTTGCTCATCTTTATGCCGCAATCTTTTGGCACGTTGGCTACGCCACAAACCGTCATGGTGTTGGTATCGAAGTTATAACGCTCAATCCCGCGATCAGCACGTTCCGGCAACGGATAATATTCCCAGCGCGTGCCAAGCGTTACAGTCAAGTTCGGTTTGACCTGCCAGCCATCACGGACATAGAAACTATAGGCTTTCGCTTTGAAGATGATCGGCGGCTCTACTAACAACGTTCGGCCTGCATTGGTGTGGTAACCAAGCAGAAAGGTCGCCATTGAATTGAATCGCTGGTTTTGTGGCCCGACAGCGGTACAACCGCCAGCGGCATTTGTCGCCGTGCAAAGCGAAGTCGGTCCTTCCTGGAACCGGAATCCACCTGAGCCGGGTTCAGCGTTACCGCCGCCGTTCCACTCAGCTTGCAAGTGATTGACCGTTTGCCGCGCGAAATCAAAACCGAAGCGGATATTGTGATTTTGCTTCGTATAGTTGAAGTTGCTGACGTATTGCCATTACGGGTCGTTGCGGGTGTAAGGCATGAAGCTGTCTTGCACGCCCAAAGCGGCAAAGCCTTCAATCCTGAAACGTGGCCAGCCATTCTCAAAAGCTCGTGTACCGTTCGTGCCGGGGATTTTCAAAACATCCAAGCCGATCTTTTGATCAAGGAAGCCTTGCTCAGAGGTGGTTCCTTGTTTCGTGTAGCCGATGTTGGCATCAATGACGAAGTTGGAATTGACCGTATAAACGCCCGCCACCGTTACGCCGTATGTTTTGCCGGAACCTACGCCGGTGTTGCCGCCTTGCGCTGACGCCTGACCGTCGAGCTTGCCCAGCAACCCGGGATTCAGTTGGTTATACGTCAGGAAGCTAAAGCGGCCATAGGTCGTGAACTTCTGGTTGACGTTGTAATTCACCTTGGTATCAAGAGTCTTTTTGTCGTAGGCATAAGGAGCCGTGGCATAAAAGTTATCGAGAATTCCAGGGCGATTGGGCAAAGGCAAATCTTTCAGAATGAGTTGGGCAATGGGATCAAGCCGTTGCGTGGGAATAATGTTGCCAGTAAAGGCATTCCGGTTTGTACCGTTGGTCTGGTTGCCGCTCGCGGGATCGTAAATGTTGACGCCCGTGCCTGCGGCGGACAGATTACCGGTGCGCATTTCCGCCGTCGGAACTGTCAGAAACCGCGCGCCGAGTTGGCGGTCGTTCGTTCCCTCAAAGCTGGTGAAATAAAACAGCTTGTCTTTAATGATTGGCCCACCAAACGTACCGCCAAATTGGTTATAAACGCGCTTGGGTTTGTCTTGTGGCGTCAGCACGCCGTTGACGACAATCGGCCTCAACGCCCAGGGACGGGCTTTGGTGTTGTTGTTGTCGTGATATTCAAAAGCCGAGCCGTGAATTTTATTGGTGCCGCTCTTGATTTGTACGTTGACCGCCGCGCCGCCCGCCAAACCTTGTTCGGCGTCGAAGTTGTTCGTCACCACGTTGACGGTTTCGATGGCTTCGAGCGAAGGCACGTACGCCGTTACGTGCGGCAGGAAGATGTTGTATTGGCTCGCGCCGTCAATGCGTACGTTGTTGGAACTGGACGAAGTGCCATTCACGTTGTATTGCAACGCGCGCGAAGGATTGGTCGGAATCGAGTGCGCATTGCTTGGCGGATTGATGCCCGGCAAGGTGCGGAACATTTGTTGATAATTGCGTCCCGGCGGAATCGGCAAATTGAGCAGCGTTTGGCTGGTTAACTCAGCGCGGACTTCAGCACGGTCGGTTTGCAACAACGCCGCATCCGCCGTGACTGAAACCGTGTCAGAAACCTGACCGACTTCGAGCGCCACGTCAGAGCGCGTGATGCTGTTAAGCGTGACTTCAACGTTGGAACGCGCGAGTGTTTTGAAACCGTTCTTGGTGACCGTGATTTCCCACACACCTGTTTGCACGGTCGTGAAAGTGAAGCTGCCGTCAGCGTTGGTGGCGGCTTCGCGTGATTGATTGGTCGCCTTGTTAGTGATTTTCACCGTCGCGCCCGTGATCGCGGCATCCGATTTGTCGGTTACGTTGCCGACAATCGAACCGTACAGCACTTGTGCTTGTGCTGCCGAAGCCAATAGTAACGTCATCATCAACGCGAGTCCGGCGAGCAATGTGCCGGTGCGTCGTGCGTATTGAGTCGTCATAAGACAGTACCTCCTGGAGGGGTTGTTGAAAATACAAGCCCAATGCGCGCCGCTTCCAGTGAAGGGATAACGCTTTAGGTTTCGGTTGTATCAGCCTTTAGCTAGCGAGCTTGAAGTGTCGGCGTCGTATTAGATGGAGATGGAGATGGAATGTGGTGTTGCACCAACTTGGCGCGCAATATCTGAATGGTAATACCAAGAGTCAACTGCCAAAAAACAGGCTGAGGTTTCAGCGGGTAACTCTCGCACTTTACGCTTATGAAAAAACAGAAATTCGTTAAACAGACTGAAATCAATGCGCCGCCTGCTGAAATCTTCGCGTGGCACGAACAACCGGAAGCTCTCGAGCGCCTCACGCCGCCGTGGGAAAAGGTGAAAGTGTTAGAGCGTGGCAACAGCTTGGCGATAGGCACGCGCGTCGTGTTGCAAATAGTCGGCGGCCCGTTTCCGCAACATTGGGTAGCCGAACACGTCGAATACCAACCGCCGCATCTGTTCGCCGACACACAGCGCCAAGGGCCATTCGCTTATTGGTATCACCGCCATCGCTTTGAGCCGACGACACGCGGTACGACGCTGATGACAGATGAGATTGAATACGCGGTGCCGCTGGGTTGGTTGGGCGAACTGGCAGCAGGTTGGTTCGTGCGCCGCAAGTTGCAGCGCATGTTTGATTACCGCCATAGCGTAGTGATTCAGGCTTTCGGACTTGCCTAATACTAAGCCTGATATTGGCATTGACTTGCCTGAAGCCCTGCGAAAGACTGCGCCGACTTAACTCAACTTCAGGGGCGACACATGCAAATTTGGCAAGGAAGGACCGCGCTCATCACGGGCGCATCGTATGGAATCGGCAGCGCCTTCGCACGACGTTTAGCGGCGGCGGGCGCGCATCTGATTTTGACTGCGCGTTCGGCGGAACGGCTGCAAACGCTGGCTGACGAATTGCGCAGCCAACACAACGCGCGCGTTACGATCATTGCGGCTGACCTCAACGAAGCGAGCGCACCGCAATCCATCTTCGCCGAAACACAGCGCCAAAACCTCACAGTAGACTTGCTCATCAACAACGCTGGTTTCGGCAGCGTCGGTGATTTCGGGTTTCAACCGCTGGATAAGCAGCTTGAAATGATTCAGGTCAACGTGACGGCGCTGGTCGCACTGACGCATCTTTACCTGCCGCCTATGCTCGCGCGTCGCCACGGTCACATACTCAACGTAGCCTCAACCGCCAGCTTTCAAGGCGTGCCTTACCTGGCAACTTACGCCGCGACCAAAAGTTTCATTCTCAATTTCAGCGAAGGCCTGTGGGCTGAGGCGAAACCTTATGGCGTAACGGTCACCGCGCTCTGCCCCGGCTCTACCGAATCGAACTTTCACGCCGTGGCCGGATCAGAACGCAGCAATCATCCCAAACAATCCGCCGAAGCGGTCGTCGAAGCTGGTTTGCAGGCGCTGGCGCAAGGTCGTTCGCATGTCGTCTCAGGTTGGAACAACAAGCTGATGGTGTGGACGCAACGCCTCGTGCCGCGCCAAACCGTCACGGGTATGGCAAAGAAAATCTTTCAGGAATTTGCGCGCCAAGGCTAAAGCGTTTTCAAGTATTCGATGACTTGCCGTTTTTCTTTTTCATTCAGCTTGAATCCGAACGGATGCCCGCTGTTGCTCAAGCCCGGCAGCGTCGTATCAATCACGCGCCGTCGCGCTTCACCCGCTGCGTCTTTGGGCGCAGGCGCGTTGAGCGTTTCGATTTTTAACCCCAAATCTTTCACGTCGTAATCTTTCGCCGTAACGGTGCGACGGAAGTATTTCGGACGCGCTTCAGCCGTCAGCACGCCGTAAACCGTCGGCACTGAACCGTTGTGAAAGTAAGGCGCTGTTGCCCATACGCCATCGAGCGGCGGTGCGATATAACCTTTCGGCTCGGCGACGTGTTGCGAACCGTTTTGCCCGAACCAGGTTTTATCCATGTACTGGCGAAACTCTTTCGGCAATTTCGTCAAACGCATCGGGTCAGTGCCGATGACTTCGAGCGGAATGTCTTTGTTCGGATAGGCATCATTAGCTGTATTGGGAGCTGCATTGGGCGAGCCATAAGTGCCGTGGCAACCGGAACAGGTTTTGGTGAAGACCTGCTTGCCGCCGTCAGCTAACTTCGTATCAATCGGCAGCGGGTATTTCGGTTTCTCGATGGATTTCAGGTAAGCCAGAATGTCGCGGAAGTCGCCTTCCCACGAGCGAATCTTTTCGCCGCTGGGTTCGCCCATCGTGAATTGCATGATGGCGCGCGTGAAATCGCCCGTCGCGGCGGCGTCGGAATACAATGCGGTTTTCTTTTTCAGATACCACCACGCGGGGGCGTCCAAATCGAAATCGGCGTAATCGCCCATCGGCAATGGTTCTTTGCGTGGCGAGAGGTCTTCGTTACGGCGACGCACAAGTTCGAGGCTGAAAATAAAAGCGTTCGTGCGTCCACGCGACATGCCGAACGACAGCGGGAACGGCCCGCGCATGCCGGTCGCTTTGGTCATATCTTCATAGAGCGTTTGCATATCGAGCGCGGTGTTGGGCATACCGATTTTGCTTTCGCCGCTGAGAGGTAAACGCCCGCCGTGACAGAGCATACAGCTTTGCACCCACATGCCGCTTTTGGTCGCTACGAATTGCAACGGAGCGCCCTGATTGTCATTCGTCACCGCTTCAGAAAAGCCGTAGCGTTCAAACGCGACCTTGCGCAACGAGTCAGGGTCGTTCGGGTCGAGTTTGGCTTTCCATTCCGGTTCCCAGACCTTGCTGGCGATTTCAAGGAGCTTCAGATTGAGCAGCGGCGCGCCATAAGCGTTATGTGTCAGGTTATGCAACCCGCGCGCTTCGGGCGTCGTGTCGGCGGCTTGCAGGGAAGTTGAAACTCGGTGAATCGGCAGCGCACTGAAGACAAGCAGCGCGAAAACGATTAAGCAGAAACGTTGCAATGTGTGGACGTGATGCATACGACTCCTCCTGTGAAATGTAGAAAGCGGAGTTGGTGAAAGCAGGCGCAACATAACGTAAGCCTGCGTTGTCGTAAAGACGAACTACATAGTCGAAACCTTGCGCCAAATTGACGCTTCAACCCTGTCGCGCAACAATGCGTCAGCATCTGATTGTGCTCGCACCTGAGCAAACCCGAACAAAACATCTCTGGAGGAAATTGCCATGAAGTTGCATCGCCTTGTTTGTCGCCTCGTCTGTCAATGCTTCGCACTCGCACTCACGCTCAATCCCATTTTGGCTTATGCCCAACAAGCGGCCCGCGCGCCAGAAAAGGTTGCGGCAGTACAGCAAACGCCGCGTCCGCTCGAATTCAAAGATGCGCTCGGCTGGAAGCGCATATCGTCGCCCGTGATCTCAAACGACGGGCAATGGTTCGCGCACAAGCTCGTGCCGAATGAAGGCGATAGCGAAATCGTGTTGCGTCGCGTCAAGGATGGCAAGGAATGGCGCTTTCCGGCAGGCGAATCGCAAGGCTTTGGCGGCGGGCCGAACTTCGGCGAGTTCGTCTTTTCGCGTGACGTAGCTTTTTCTGACGACGGCAAATGGTTTGCTTTCACCATCTCGCCGACGTTCAAAGAAGGCAAGCGACTGAAGAAAGAACGCAAGCCGTTGCACAACAAAGTGACGTTGATTGAACTGGCTACGGAAAAGAAGACCGAGATTGAAAAGGTGCGCCGCTTTGCGTTTTCAGGTGAAAACTCAGCGTGGGTTGCGTTGCACAAATACGGCGCTGATGCGGCTCCGGCGATGCCTGCGGCGATGGCGGGCGCGGCTCCCGGTGCAAGCACTGCGCCTGAACGCGCGACGGGTTCTGACTTGATCTTGCGCGAACTCGCTTCAGGCAATGAACTCAATGTCGGCAACGTGGCGGATTTCGCCTTCGATAAAAAAGGTAGCTGGCTAGCGTGGACGATTGATGCCAACGAAAAGAGCGGTAATGGCATTCAGATTCGCAATATGAGCAATGGTGCCGTGCTGCCGCTCGACAGCGACAAGGCCGTCTATCGCGGTTTGAACTGGACGGAAAAAGGCGAAGGCCTCGCCGCCGTGAAAGGCGTCGAAGACAAGGGCTTTGAAGATAAACTTTATAGCGTCGTCGCGTTTAATTTCACGAGCGGCACGGCGCAGAAAACGGTGTTCAATCCGAAGGATGAGACAAGCTTTCCTGCTGGGCTGACCATCAGCCCGAATCGCAGCCCTGCGTGGACGGAAGATATGAGCGCCGTGTTGTTTGGCTTGCATGAAGTCAAACGGAAAAAGCCCGGTGACAACAAACCCAAAGAAGGTGAAGAAGCCGCCGCCCCCAATCCTGCTGCGATGACGATGGCGCGGCGCAATCAGGACGAGCCGGAAAAGCCTGATCTCGTGTTATGGCATTGGCAAGACAAGCGGTTGCAATCGCAACAGCAAGTCGAAGAACCGCGCGACAAGAATTTCAGCTACCTCGCCACTTATCGCGTCACCGAAAAGAAATTCATTCGTCTTGCTGATGAATCGTTGCGCACGGTCAACGCCGCGCCAAAACAGCAATATGGCATCGGCCTCGACAATCGTGAATACGAAATGATGAGCAATCTCGACGGACGGCGCTTTCAGGATGTTTACGTCGTAGACCTCAAGACTGGCGCGCGCAAACTGGCTTTGAAAAAGAGTCACAATACGTTTGGCGCTTCGCCCGACGGCACGCAGATGCTGCATTACGAAGATGGTCACTTCCTCACGTATGATTTTGCTTCCGGTCAATCCACCAACATCACCGCAAAAGTCCCGACTTCGTTCTGGGACGCCGAAGACGATCACAACGTCGTGAAGCCGCCGCTCTTTCCCATCGGCTGGACGAAAGACAGCAAGTCGGTATTGCTGACTGACGATTGGGACATTTGGAACGTCCCGACACGCGGCGGCAATGCCGTCAACCTGACCGTCAACGGCAAGAAAGACAAGATTCGTTATCAAAGCCGTTACCGCCTTGACCCTGAAGAGAAAGGCATTGACTTGACGCAGCCAATGTATCTGCGCGCTTATGGCGAATGGACGAAGAAGGCGGGCATCGCGCGTCTTGAGGGCGGCAAGCCTGGCGCAAAGATGTTGATGTGGGACGACGCGAGTTACGGCACGTTGATGAAAGCGAAGAATGCCGACAGCTATTTGTTCTCGCGCGAGACCTTTGACGAATCGCCCACTTATTACTTCGCCGATGCGTCGCTCGGCACCGGCCAAAAGCTGACGAACGCGAATCCGCAGCAGAAGGATTTCTTCTGGTCAGCCGGATCGAAGCTCGTTGACTACACTTCGGCAAAAGGCGACAAGCTGCAAGGCGCGTTATATCTGCCCGCGAATTACCAACCGGGCAAGAGCTATCCGACCATCGTCTATATTTACGAAAAGCGGTCGCAAGGCTTGAATGGTTACATCGCGCCGACGTTTTCGGGTTTCAACAAATCGCTTTACACGAGCAACGGCTACGCCGTCTTCGAGCCAGACATCACTTACAAAATCAACGATCCGGGCATGTCCGCTGTGTGGTGCATCTTGCCGGGCTTGCAAGCCGCGATTGCGACAGGGGTCGTAGACAAAGATCGCGTTGCCTTGCACGGACATTCGTGGGGCGGCTATCAGACGGCGTTTATGGTTACGCAGACCGACGCTTTCAAAGCCGCGATTGCGGGCGCTCCGCTGACCGATATGATCTCGATGTATAACTTAATCTATTGGAATTCGGGCGGCGGCAATATGGCGATTTTTGAAAACAGCCAAGGGCGTTTCACCAGCAGCCCGGTCGAAAACGTCGAGGCTTATATTCGCAACTCGCCGGTTTTTCACGCGCGAAACGTCAAAACGCCGCTCATCATTTTGCACAACGACAAAGACGGCGCGGTAGATTTCACGCAAGGCATCGAATATTTCAATCAACTGCGACGGCTGCAAAAACCAGTCGTGATGCTGCAATACAAAGGCGAAAATCACGGCTTGCGCGTGCCCGCGAACATGCGCGATTACGCGGTGCGAATGAAGGAGTTTTTCGATCATCAGTTGATGGGCAAGCCTGCGCCGAAATGGTGGACGGACGGCGTGCCGCTGCTGAAATTGAAAGAGCATCTCGAAGAACGCACGAAACCCGACGCGGAGATCACGCCGCTACAGGAAGCGAAACAAAACTGAGTTACTGAACCCAGTTCAGCAATTCACACAAACGCAGCCAGCGGCAAACGCTGCGCTGCGTTTGTGTGTTTATGGGAGGGCAAGCTCACATGTTCGCATCAGACAAGCTGCAACAAGCCATCGTCGCCAACGTGCGCGAATTCGTCACGCGCAAGATCATTCCCGTCGCCAGCCAGTTGGAACACCGCGATGAATATCCGCACGCACTGGTTGCTGAGATGAAAGAGATGGGCTTGTTCGGGTGCAACGTAGCCGAATCGTTCGGCGGTTTGGGACTCGATTACACGACCTTTGCGCTCGTCATCGAAGAGATCGCGCGCGGCTGGATGAGCATGGTCGGCCC
>JANNUY010000340.1:0-5055 GCA_031414155.1 Acidobacteriota bacterium | reverse complement strand
CACCGAAACCGTTCCGCGCCTTTACAAGCGCGTACGTCCGCACGCACGCTACGACGAGTGGACGATGAAGCTGTTGCGCCGCGCGGCTGATTACCGCGACAGCATAAGACCAACAATGCTGACCAAGTCCGGCATCATGGTTGGCCTCGGCGAAACGACCGAAGAGATCATCGAAACCATGCGCGACCTGCGCGCGACCGATTGCGACATTCTGACCATCGGCCAATACCTGCAACCCGCTGCGCAACGGCTCAAGGTTGAAAAGTTTTATCACCCGGACGAATTCGCCGAGTTCAAACGATTGGGGTTGGAGATGGGCTTTCGCTACGTGGAGTCCGGCCCGCTCGTACGTTCGAGCTATCACGCGCACGAACATGTGCCCGCGAATCCGCGCCCGGTCGTTGTGTCAATGACTGCTGAAGCGCGGCGCGAATTGCCGGTTCTACAATTGGTTACGGCGTAAAAGTTTTATGTCGGAAACGGCAACCAAGCTGCCAGAAAACGTACCCGGTCGCTATTCGGTCAACAGCGAATGCATTGATTGCGACTTGTGCCGACAAGAAGCACCGGGCAATTTCACGCGCGAAAAATCAAAGGGCTACTCTTACGTGAACAAGCAGCCTGCTAATCCCGAAGAAGAAAAACAATGCGAAGTCGCGCTCAAGACTTGCCCCGTTGACGCCATTCACAATGGAAGCTCCTAATCGCCCAGCCGGTTCGTTTCGACCTTTTCCAGAATCAACGCCAGCGGCATCGGGCCGGATTCATTCGCGCGCGGACAATGTTGCAAGCCTTTCGGAATCACGATGCCTTGCCCTGGCGTCAGGTGAAAGTCGCCCATCTCGGTCTGAAAGGTAATTTCGCCTTCTAACACGATAAACGTTTCATCTTCGTGTTCGTGCGCGTGCCAGCGTTCAAACTCGCCTTGAAACTTCACCAGCCGCACAGCGAAGCCATCGAAGACTGCCAGATTGACCGGCGCGTAAGCCTCGGTGATTTGCGCTTTGGTCGCGCCGATGGAAAAGAGTTGTAAGCCTTCGTGCATTGCGTCTCCTTAAAATGTTGAACAGACGTTCGCCTGTCGTTGGGCAGAGTTTGCTATACTCGCCGCGTCACGCAAAAACCTCTATGCGACGCTTTATCTATCACGGCAATTTCTGTTCGGAATGCGGCAATCCACTCGCGCCGCAACGACGCCAATCTTTTTGGACTGCGCGCTATTTGTGCGACGAATGCGCTGTACAACTGCGTCGCTCGCAACGGCTGCCTGCGCGCGGATGGCCGTGGTTGTTGAGCGGTTCGGTCGTGGGCTTGTTCTATCTGTTCAATCATTCGACTCCGAATACGGTTTCCGCTCCGAAGCCGCCGTCCGTGAAAGTCGCCGTCGCCGCGCCGTTGCCCGAAGCCGTCGCAGCATCCGTTACCAACGAAGCCGCGCCTACGTTTTGCGGCGCGCGCACCAAACGCGGTACGCCGTGCCGCCGGATGGTGAAAGCGCCGAATGAACGCTGCGCGCAACATCGCGGCAAGCCCTCTTTGTTGCCCAACTGAACCCCTCTACGTCAGCCAATCGTTCTCGGGTGTCAGCCTTCTTTGGCGGCGGCGCTGAGATATTTGTTAAGGCGGCGATGAAATTGGGTCAGCTCGTTGATTTTGCATTCTTGACAGGCTTGCATTACGGCGTATTCGCCCAAGTGACGATAGCTCTCAAATTGCGACTCGCTGAAAAATTGATCGGTGAAGGTCGAATCCTGAGGGAAGGCCGGATTGCCTTGCGCGTAATTGTAAATATCCGCTGGTTCTTCGCCGTAAAAAGCCGGTTTGATGACGATGAGAAAACCGTCCGGGGCCCGCTCGCCGTCAATCGCGGAATATTGAATGCGCCCGACGGTGCAGTATTTATTTTTGCTGTTGTGCGAGGCTTTGCCGTCGTTTCCGCCACGCGGGCCGATGGGCAATTTAGGATTGCCTTCAAACACGATCGGCACGCCGAGGTCGGCGCGAATCAGACGAATGGCGATGCCCAGATCGTCAAACGTGTATTGGCCGTCCTGCCCGGCGTCGGTGACGATGATGTAATGGCAGCGGCGGCGCACCATTTCATAAATACCAAGATTGTCGAAATGCCCGCCGTCTGAGACGTTGATGTAAGGATGTTCATTGTCCGTATGGCCCAGCAATTCAGCCACCAACATCTGCGGCGCGAAGAAAGGGGAACTGGTGCGATAGGTCAAAGCACCAGCTAGTCCTGGATTGCCCAGCCACCAACCCATGCGCACATTGAACAGTGAAAGAAAAAACGTGATGAGCGGCGATGAGTTATAACCGGCGTTCGGATTGGCCGCTGCGCCTGAAATCGCCAGCGCAGTGCCTAGCGTGAGCGCGCCTTGCCCAGCGAAGCCGACGGCGTATTCACGCACGTTGCGATAGCCGACACTCTGGCTGCCGACGTGCAAGGGCGTAGCGAAAAACGATTCCGCCTTGCGTTCCTGCCAGGCTAATTCCTTGCCGTGTACAAGGTTGAGCGCCATGTTCAACACGAGAAAGGGGCGCGGTTCCGTGACGCAGGGTTTGAACGGATGAAACACATCCGGCAAGGCGATTTCCAACAAACTCCGATTGAGCCGGATGCGGTCTACGGGAATTGGTCGGCAGAGCGCGAATTTGAGCGGCAGCCAGCGGAAGGGAAACACGGGGACGAGTGGCTGTTGTTTGAAAGCCGTCGCGATTTCTTTGAGCGCATGCGTGAATTGGTCATCATCGCTGCCGGCGTTGCAATCAGATTTCAGCTTGCCCAAATCTTCGGGATTGCGTTCCTGAGCGGCGACGGCTGTGGTCAGATGCGTACGCAACGAAGGCGGAAAGAATCTTTCCGCCGGCGGCGCGAGGTAAAACAGTTTACTCATCCATTGTTTCAACCAGTGCTGGCGCTGGCTGGGCAACGGCGTCAGCAATTCACCGTGGATCAACCGATTGAATTCATCGGCCAGCAAACGTTTCAAACCTAGCTGGGCAGCACGGTCGTTGACGGCTTCCCAGGCTTCCAGGAGGGTGATTTGTTGCGCTAACTCTTGGTATTTCTCTAAAGCTTGTTGGCCGTCTGCACCAAGCCGTTGCCGCAATGCAGCCGCGTCAGGTTGCGCCAGCCGCTGCAAATGCGCCGCCAAAATGCGGCAGTCAAAACTGGTCAGCCACTCCGCTTTAGCGCGTAAACCCGGCCCTGCTTCCAGCAACTGCTCGCGTTTGGCATAGACCTGATAAGCCGCGCGCAGCAGATGAAATGGCTTTTGGTTCGCGTAATCATTCAACGCTTGCCGGGTGGCCGGGGTGAATTCGCACCAGAGATAACGCGCCACCTGCACCCAGGGCAAATCCTCCGGCACATCGCCTGGGCTGGCCTGCCACAGCCACCAAGCCAGATAAGGGAAATCCTTGTAAGCGTCAGCCTGGAAAACCGGTAGCAACAGTTCATGCATTTGCAAATTGTCGCGCCCATCGAAGCCGGTAAAAAGATTAGGCTGGCGCAAACTTTGCGACGCGCCCAGATAAGCGCGGATGAGCCGATCACGGTTCGCCGCGTGCAAGGAAAATTTGTTGATGTTGACGAACACCCCCATCCCTATGCCAAGCACCATCAGCATCAGCACGCCGCAGATAACCACCAGGCCGGGCGTTTCATGCAAGACCAGCCAATGCCAGTCGGCCATGGGCGCGCCGGTTACCACTTCGTGCGTCAATCGCACGAATGGCTTTTCGCGGTCAGGCAGAAAGTGGTCATAAAAGCTGCTTACCCACGAAGTCAGCGCTAAGTAGCGCAGACCCACGCTGGTCGCCAACGAAAGCAGCGCGGCCAGACACAGCGCGAAAATGATTGCCGCCAGCGGCAACAACATTTTGACAAACGAAAACCCTTTCCCGCCTTGTGCGGGCGGATTGCCGCGCAACGTCGCGGCTGTTCTCGGTAGCCAGCCGAAGACCAACGTAATCAAGCCCGAAGTGGTGGTCAAAAAAGCCAGCGCCTTCGCATAAGCTTGCGTAATCAAAGGTGGAACGAACAACACTACGGCGCTTAAAATCACCCAGCCCAGGCCGGCGAGCAAAATCCAGGCGCCGGCGCGCGCCATCCATTCCCGGTCGGCATCGGTGATCAATCCGCTCGACATGCCGATGAACACAATGGCTGCCGCCACAAAGGCCAGCAAAAACAGCGGTACCGAAAACACAATGTAATAGCCTGTGTGGCGCAAGCGTTCGATCACCGCAGGCAAAGTTGCCTGTGACGAAACGGGGGAAGCCGCCGCTGTCTGTTGGGCCAGTGGCGCTTCCAGTTTTAAGACGTTGCTGTGTTGCGCAGCATCGGTTTCAAGCGAAAGTTTGACCGCTTGGCCCGTCGCTAATTGCAACGGCATGGGCGGCGTGGGTTGGGTGACTTGCCAAACCTGCTGGCGCGCGGCATTCAGGTGAATCGGCACAGGGTCAATTATGGTTGCCAGCACCCATAGCCCCAGCCCGCCCATCAATGCCGTAGGCAGCAGTGCCAGCCCCAATTCGCGCCGATCAAAGCGGCCCGACAAGACCCAGGCCCAGAGCATGCCGCCGCCGTAAAGCAACAAAGCATAAAGCAGGTAGGGTTGCATGGATTGGGTCGGCCTGAACAGGTGGTTTGCCCACAGAAAATGACTCAACCAAACGAACGGTGCGAGCAACAACGCCAGCACTGGCAGCGCCAGCCAGCGGTATTGTGTGCGTTGCCGGTCGCGCCAAGTCATCAACAAGCCGAACAACACCAATCCGCCCAAGCCGTAAAATGCCAGCGTACCGTAACGCACGGCGAAAACATCGGCGGGCTGAATGTAGCCTAAGATCCCAACGGCTTCCGGCGGCTGCGCCTGATTGAGAAAGATCGGATACCAAGCCCAGAAGGAAACGAGCAAGCCGCCCGCCAGCAAAAACGGCAACAGGCCGTATAGCAAAAAACCGCTTTCCGAACGTGGCAAATTCCAACGCGGCTGCTGCAATCCATGCCGCCGCAAGCTGGGACGGTTCGCTACGATG
>JANNUY010000339.1:0-12380 GCA_031414155.1 Acidobacteriota bacterium | reverse complement strand
GCATCATTTCGGGCATAATCATTCCGCCGTATTTCTGCCCGTGCAAATTCATGCTCCACGAATAGTTCACGTCGTAACCCTTTTGCGTGAGGGCTTTCATCAGCCTGACATTCTGAAAAAACCAGTCCCGCGTTTGGTCATATTCGCCCGTGCCGCGCAAGCCGCGATTGTCGTTGCGTCCGTCGCAAAGATAAACGCGAATCGGTTTCTTTTCGCTCGCCAATACTTTTTCAGGATAGACGTGGCCGCCGCGCAGGTTCACGAAACTGCCTACGTTGCTCAACACTTTGCGGAAGTGATCGGGGCGTTCCCACGCGACGGTGAACGCGGCAATCGCGCCCGAACTCGAACCGCCGATGCCGTGCATTTCGGGGTCTTTCGAGATGTTGTAATCCTTATACAAGGCGGGCATTAGCTCTTCGGTGACGACGCGCGCGTATTTGTCGTCGAGCGTGTTGTATTCAGTCGGGCGATTCGTCGTGCGGTCGCCCCATTCCTGCGCGTTGGGTTCGGGTTGTTCGGGCGTACGGCCAGGGTTGATGAATACGCCGATCATCACGGGAATCTCGCGGCGATAGATCAAATTGTCCATCACGTTTTGCGCGCGAATGTCGCCCTTTTCTTCTTTGAATGCCTGCCCGTCCTGAAACACCATCAAAGCTGCTGGGGCCGCCGGAACCGTCGCGTCGTATTGCGCAGGCACATAAACCCAATAAGTGTGTTGCGTGCCGGGGTAAGCGTTGCTGGGCAATACAAAAGGCCCGCGAATTTCGCCTTTCGGCACGCCTTCCTGTGGCAGCGAATCAGGCCCCAGCCGATATTGCGAATTCGGATTCGCGCCCGGCGGCATCGGCGGCGGCGTAAAGGTTCGCGGCGCTTGCGGTGGCGTAGCTGGCGTAGCCGGTTGTTGTGCCGAAGCGATTAAGCTGGCTCCCAGTAAAAGAGAAGTGAAGAGGTAACTTGATACCTTAACCATTGATGTGTCTCCCAGGTTCGTTTGGTTATTGTGTATGTCGTCCGATGTCAGAGCGATGAAAGGCTCCGTCAAAACTGATGCGTTCAACGGCTTCGTAGGCGCGTGCCGTCGCCGCAGCTAAATCGTTGCCGCGCGCTGTCACGCCTAACACGCGGCCTCCTGCTGTTACGACGTAGCCGTCAGCATTGCGTTTCGTACCCGCGTGAAAAATTTCTACGCCTGCCACTTGCGCGGCTTCATTTAGCCCTTGAATCACTTTGCCGCTGGTGTAACTGCCCGGATAACCCGACGAAGCCATTACGATGCACGTCGCTGCTTCGTCGCTCCATTGCAGTTTGAGACGGTTGAGTTCGCCTTGCGCCGTGGCTAAACAGATTTCGGCGAAATCGCTTTCGAGCCTGCGCAAGATCGCCTGCGTTTCGGGGTCGCCCATCCGCACGTTGTATTCAAGCACCGACGGCCCGTTCGGCGTGAGCATCAGCCCGATGTAAAGCACGCCTTTGAACGCGAAGCCGTCTGCCGCTGTACCCGCAAGCGAAGGCTCGACAATCGTAGCGATAATTTGTTTTTCGAGTTCCGCGTCAAGCAAGCCCGGCGCAGAGAACGCGCCCATCCCGCCAGTATTCGGCCCGCGATCTTGATCGAAAGCGCGCTTGTGATCTTGCGCGACGGGCAAGGCGCGCCAACTTTGGCCGTCGGCGAATACGAGATAAGACAACTCGCGTCCGGTCAGGCATTCTTCGATGACGACGCGCTCAGCCGCCGCGCCGACGGTGCGCGCAACCATCAAATCGTGAACGCCTTGCCGCGCTTCGGCTTCGTTAGCGGCGACGATGACGCCTTTGCCAGCGGCGAGTCCGTCAGCTTTGAGTACAACCGGAAAGCCGAAATCGCCCAGATAGGTGAGGGCTTCGTCAGGAGTCGTAACTACGCGATAACGCGCGGTAGGAATGCCGTGGCGCGTCATGAATTTCTTGCTGAAGACCTTGCTGCCTTCGAGCTGCGCAGCCGCCTGGGAAGGACCAAAGGCGGGAATGCCTTTTGCTGCCAGTGCATCAGCGAGGCCATCAACCAGGGGTTGTTCAGGGCCGATGACGACAAGGTCAATGCGCTCACGCGCGGCGAAATCGGCGACGGCGTTTACGTCGCTTGCGTTCACATCAGCAGGCTTTGCCAACGCATTGATGCCTGCATTGGTCGTCGCCGCGTAAAGTTGTTTAACCAAAGGGCTGCGCGCGAGTGCCCACGCTTGTGCGTGTTCGCGTCCGCCCGAACCTACCAACAAAACTTTCATGAATTTTTTGCTTGAAAGAGGTGAATGAAAAAAACGTTGAGAAAAGCTATTCAAATAAAGTCGGAGCATCACTCGGTGCCTGCGACTCGGCATCATATTCAGGTGGTGTCCATAAATGCGAATCAAGTTTGCACTTGCCGCTGTCGCTGAAAACGATGCCTTCAGCTTCGAGCAAACGCTGTTGCAAATCAGGCGGCGTCGTCAGTCCCGCCGTCGAGAGCTTGCCCTGCGAATTGACGACGCGATGCCACGGAATGGCACGTTCATCTTGAGGCGTCGCGTACATAATGTTGCCGATGGCGCGCGCGTCGTAGCCTTCGCCCAGCACGCGCGCCACCAAGCCATAAGTCATCAGCCGTCCGCGCGGAATGCGCAAGACGAGTGCGTAAGCGCGGTCACGGAAGCTGGGTTCGTCGCGTGGTCGCGTTTTGATGGTGTTGCTGATGAGTTTGCTTTTTCGATTTATCATTTTGCGCTTGGCATATAACGTTTAACCGAACAGCGGCGGAATGTCGTTGCCCAACAACGTGCGCAAATAAACATACAACTGGCCGCGATGGTGGATTTCGTGTTCGTGCAAAACTTGCAAGACGGCGCGGCGCGGCATTTCTTTGCCGGGGCCAAAAGGCGCAATGATGTCGTCTAACTGTTCCGGCGTGAGTGCGGCAATGCGTTCAGAAAGTGCCGCGTGTTGTTGGTCAAAGGCTGCAATCAACGCGGCGGTGTCGTTGATGTCTTCCGGCCACGTCGAGGGAAATGCGCCATTGAGGGCGGCTTCGGCTACGGCGAGTTCGCCAATGGCAAGATGGTTCATCAACTTGCCCAGCGTCATCGCCGTTTCTGACGGCTTCCAATCGTATTTGTCGTTCGGCGCGGCGGCCATGATTTTGGTTGATTGTTGGTGAATGCGGTGTCCGTCGTTGATGAAAGAATCGAGATGTCCTGCCATAAATTTTCTCCTGTGGTTGTGGCCTGTGATTGTGGCCTGTGATTGTGAATTGTTTGAGTGTCGCAGCAATTCGGCTTCACTCGTTGAAAGAACGCCATTGGCTGTCGCTTTATCCGCCAAACAGCGAAGGAACCTTGCAGCCTAACATGCGCAAGTAAACATAAAGTTGGCCGCGATGATGGATTTCGTGTTCCTGCAAAATCCGCAGCAGTTCGTGGCGCGGGCGTTTTTTGTCAGGGCCAAAAGGCTGTATGTCTTCGCTCCACTGTTCGGGCGTGAGGGCTGCGAGCCTTGCTACGAAACCTTCGTGTTGTTGATCGAAAGCCGCGATCAATTCTGTGGTGTCGGTGAATTCCTTCATTTCCTCGCGGGGGAAAACGCCGGTCAAGGCGGCTTCGCAGATAGCCCATTCGCCCAGCATCATGTGATTCATCAATTTGCCCAGCGTCATAGACGATTCGGAAGGCTTCCATTCGTATTGATCGTTCGGAGCCAGTGCCATCAGTCGCGTGGTTTGCTGATGAATGCGCTGTGAAAGGCCGATGTATTTTTCCTGTTCTTCGATCATGAGTGATGTCTCCCTTTATTGGTTGGTTAAAATGAATTCAGTCATTAAGCGTGCGCAAAACCACGCGAGCGGGGCCGCCGTCGCTGTCTTTGATTTTCAGCGGCAGGCACAGCAATTCGTAATCGCCCGGCGCGACAGCGCGCAAGTCGAGTCCTTCGACAATGACGACGTTATTGCCCAACAGCGCCCAATGCGTCGTGGGCTTGTCGAAACCAAAGACTTCAATCGAAAGGTAATCAATGCCGACCAGCCTGATGCCGCGCGCGACCAGCAGTTCTGCCGCATCGGTCGTGAGATAAACGAAATCTTCATGAAAGACGCGCTCCGTCGGCCAAAAGCGCGCGTTGCGCGTTTTGAATAACAGGCGCGTGACCCCGGTCAAATCAACTTCTGCGAGCAAGGCCGCGTCAATGAAATCTACGTCGCCCACGTCCATAACGCGCGCGGGGCCGATGAATACGTCGAGCGGAACCTGATCGAGCGTGAGGCCGTCCTGCATGAAATGATAAGGCGGATCAATGTGTGTGCCGACGTGTGTGCTGAAACTCACGCGCGTCACGCGGGCGATGTCGCCTTTTTCGAGCGACATTACCCGTTCGAGTTCAATCGGCGGATCGCCCGGCCAGACGGGCAAATCGGCAGCGATGGCGACGGTCACGTCATAAAGTTTCATAGGGTGTTCGGTGATTGATTGAAAGCGCGGCGAGTATAGAAGCCGTTTCAGAACGCTGTCAAAACTAAGCCCAAGAGATTATTAAAATTGGGGCGTAGGCTTTTCTTCCGTTGCCGCAAACTGATGGATTGTGGCATGTTCTCGCTCCGGCTCCCCCCAAAAGCACACACGTTTATGAACTCATTGCCAAATACTAAAGCGACTGAGCCTCCGCTGATTTCAGTCATTATTCCTTGCTATAAACAGGCGCACTATCTCGGCGAAGCGATTGATAGCGTTTTGGCGCAGACCTATGCGAATTACGAAATCATCGTCATTAACGACGGTTCGCCGGATAACACGGTTGAAGTCGCGGGGCGTTATGCGTCAGTGCGCTGCCTGAGCCAAGCGAATGCCGGGTTGGCCGAAGCGCGCAACACCGGCATCCGTGAAGCGCGCGGCGCATGGCTGGTCTTTCTTGATGCCGATGACCGCTTGTTGCCAAAGGCGTTGGAAGCAGGCGTGAAATGCGCCGCCGCCCAACCCGAAGCGCGCATGGTATTCGGTCGTTATGTCTGTATGGACGAGCATGGAGTGGTGCAAGGCCGCCCGTCGTTTTGTTATGACGGCGCAGACTATTACGCCGATATGCTGAGAGTGAACATCATCGGCATGGTGGCGGCGGTGATGTATCACCGCGAGGTTTTTCCGCGCATCGGCAACTTTCGCAAGCGCGTCAGCCCTGCGGCTGATTACGACATTTATTTGCGCATCACCCACGAATTCCCTTGCGCGCACCACGCGGAAATTATCACGGAATACCGCATCTATAACGAAAGCATGTCGCACGATTTCGCCATTATGCTCGAAGCCGTGTTGCTCGCGTTGCGCGCCCAATGGCCTCAGGTCAAAGGCCATTCCGTTTATGAAGCGCGTTATCATCAAGGGCGCGCGTTTTGGCGCAGTTATTACGGCGAGAAACTTTTTCTGGATATGCAATTGCGCCCTCACTCGTGGCGCACCGTGCCACGCTTGCTGCGCGATCTAGGCTATTTGATTTTTTACTACCCGATGGGGCTGCCGTTGCACGTGGGAAACCGATTGCACAAGCTGGCAGCCAGATGCGGAGTGGTTCAATCTACTACTTCACACCGAAGCTAGTTGGCGTTCGTGCATGCAGCCTATACAATGCGCCCCGCTCTTATTGAGCTATCGCTGAGATGTTGCCCCCACTCATTGGTGCCACTAATGAAAAC
Organism: Acidobacteriota bacterium; assembly: GCA_031414155.1. Classification (GTDB taxonomy): domain Bacteria; phylum Acidobacteriota; class Blastocatellia; order RBC074; family RBC074; genus JACPYM01. The sequence goes on along the minus strand of JANNUY010000339.1, from coordinate 6,685 downwards.
CTTTGAGGTTTCAGCTTTTGGAGTGACGATGGAATCGTGTCGCATGTTCATTGCCTTATTTTGGCTTTCCTTATTTTGGAACAGCGCGCTCCCCGCGCTGGCGCAGTCCCCATCCAATCCTGATTCGACGATTGACGGCATTCGCAATCCGTTGGCTAAGGTGCGTTTGAAAGACGCCTTTGGCGTAGAGCATTTCGCCACGCGTCCCGACGAACCTGAGCGCGTGCGCGTATGGCAAATGACCGGCCCGTTCGGCGGCGACGTGAAGGCATTGGCGATTGATCCGAACAACAGTGACCGCGTGCTGATCGGCACGGGCGACGGGCAATTGTTTCGCTCGCACGACGGCGGACAAGTCTGGAAGCGTTTGAAGCCCGGACTCAAAGCCGCTGGTTATGAAGTCAAAGTTATTCTGTTCGACCGCGCCAAAGCCGGACAGCTTTACGTTGGGTTGAAGCGCGTAGACAGCAACCGCGACGGCAAGCTTTTTGTCAGCGCCAATAACGGCGACACCTGGAACGAACTCAAAACCTTGCAAGGCCACGCCATTCTGAACCTCGTGCAATCGGCGCAAAATCCTGATTGCCTCGTCGCCGTAGCTTTTGACGGCATCTATCGCACGCTCGATCACGGCCTGGGCTGGACGCGCATCACGCCTGAGAACGACCGCGAACTCACCGGCTTTCATTCAGCGGCGATTGATCCGCGCGATGTGAATACGATTTATGTCGGCACCTGGCACTTGCCGTGGAAGACCAATGACGGCGGCGTTAATTGGCGGCTGGCGGGTATGAAAGACACGGGGATGGTGGACGATTCAGACATCTTCTCGATTCAGATTGACGACGCTGCACCCGATTGCATGTGGATGAGCGCGTGCAGCGGCATCTATCGCACGACCGACGCCAGCATCAACTGGCGCAAGGTGCAAGGGATTCCTTTCACCGCGCGCCGCACGCAAGTGATCTATCAACACCCTACGCGGCCTGAAGTGATTTTTGCCGGTACGATTGAAGGGCTATGGCGCTCAATCGAAGGCGGCAAAGACAAGACGTGGACGCGCGTGACTTCGCGCATCGTCATCAATGCGATTGCGGTTCATCCGTTCAAGCCTGATCGCATTTTGATCGGCACCGAAGATTACGGCGTATTGATTAGTTACGACGGCGGCGCGACTTATGAGTTCAGCAACGCGGGGTTCACCAATAGGCAAGTCAGGGCGGTGCTAGCCGACCGCGCGCAAAAAGGCCGGGTTTATGCGGGCATCGTGAACGACCGTGCGAATGGCGGGTTTTATGTCAGCGAAGACGGCGGCGTCACATGGTCGCCCTCGAACGAAGGCATGGGCATGCGCGATGTGTTTTCGCTGCATCAGTCTGAAGCCCACGCCGCGACGCTTTACGCGGGAACGAATCAGGGAATGTTTCGCTCGAACGATTCAGGGCGCACATGGGCAGCGGTGCGCAAGTTCGAAGAGCCTGCTCCCGAACCGCTGACGGAACCCGTGCCGCTGAAAACCTCTGCGCCTGCTACCGGCAAGAAACCAGTCAACGTAGTGCAAAAGCGCGCGGTGAAACCGCCTGTTGAGCCTAAGTCCGTGCCGCCGCCTAATCCGTTCGTTGAGTTACAGAGCCAGGTTTTCAACGTCATATCTCTCAAGTTGAGCCAGTCGCCACCAACGACGGGCTTGGCCACGGCGTTGGTGGCGGCAACGTGGGATGGATTGTTTCGCGCCGACGATGAAAAGCAGGGTTGGAAGCCGCTGACGGTGTTCGGCATGACAGCCGCGACCGAAAACGCACCGACGGCGATGCGGCCTTCGATCACTGCGCTGGCGACGAGCCAGCACGCGCCGGGCTTGATTTTATTGGGTACGGAACTCGGTTTGTTTATTTCGCGCGACAACGGCGATACGTTTGGGCCGCTGAGTTTTGCTGCGCGTGACAGCTATCGCATTCGCGCCATTCAGTTCGACCCGCGTACAGCGCAAACGATTTATGTGGGTACGACGGAAGGTTTCTTTCGCTCGCTCGACGGCGGCGAAACGTGGGAGCAACGCGGCGGCGGGATGCCTACGTTAGTAGAGGTCAATTCGCTTTCGATCAATCCGCGCAACCCTGACGAACTCTATCTCAGCGACGGCTTGCGCGGCGGCTTCTTTCATTCGCTTGATCGCGGACGCAACTGGGAACCGCTCGACGTTAGCACGCTGCCCAGCCAACGGTTGCAATCGCTTACGCCCGATCCGTTCGATCCCTCACGGCTCTATGTGGGTTCCTATTCAGGCGGCGTTTATGTGATGAGCAGAAAATGAGTGCTGAGTGCTGAGTGCTGAGTGCTGAGTGCTGAGTGCTGAGTGCTGAGTGGAAAGGAGTCAGTAATGGAAAAGAAAAAGATCGAAAGATTTGAAGATTTGATTGCTTGGCAAAAAGCCCGAAGTTTAACTGCAAAAATTTATGAGCTAACTAAAGGCGGAGATTTTTCCCGCGACTTTGGACTGAAGGATCAAATTCGACGAGCGGTGGTTTCTGTGATGTCGAACATCGCTGAAGGCTTTGAGCGCAATCGGCCTAAAGAGTTTCATCAATTCCCCTCGATTGCCAAAGGTTCGTGTGCGGAAGTGCGTTCGCAGCTATACATTGCTTTGGACGCAGGCTACATAGGCGATGCTCAGTTCAAGGAGTTGATGGCGAATGCGGAAGAAGTCGGTCGAATTATCGGCGGGTTGCGTTCTTCTGTTGAAAACCAGATCAATGCCTAGCGCAGCACTCAGCACTCAGCACTCAGCACTCAGCACTCAGCACTCAGCACTCAGCACTTTTTTACCAGCATTCCGAATAAAACAAATCCAATCCCGATTCCAACGGCTCGCGCGTCATGCGTTGCATCTTCCAATGCGAACGCCACCAGCCTTGCAATAACTCTGCTTTGGCTGCCGCCGGATAGGTAGAAAACAAATCAATACCGGCGGCTTTGAATTTTGCGCGGAACACGCGCCGCGACATGCGGCTGCCTGCCGGGTCGCCGATCCACAGCACGCTGCGGAAGCTGTTGATTTGGGCAAACGCAATCGTCGGGGAGGCGAGTTGCGCGCGGCAATCAGTGTCGGGCGTATGAAAGAGCAACACGTCTTCGGCAGGCACGCCGAGTTCGATCAAATGCCGGCGCGCAAAATCAGCAGGATAAATGTCGCAAGTAATCGCATTGCCCAGGCATACGATTTTGTGTGATACGCCCTGACGATAAAGCGATACAGCCAGTTCGTCAGTTTGCAGGCGCGGGTCATGAGCCGTGAGATAAATGGCATCAACGCGCTGCACGACATCGGCTTCCCCTACGGTCAGCCACGGCAAGGCGACAAAGGCGAACACCGCCAATAACAAGAGGCACGCCAGCGCGATCAAGCCGCGCCGCAACCATACGCGCACTTTCGGCGAAAGCGTTTTTATTCCCAGCTTCATTCCCAACCTCGCAATCCCGTGTTTAGCCACGACAAAATTTCGCGCACCGTCAAATAAGCATCGCGCCGCCGCGACCACCAACGGTCGGGTTGCCACTCGCGGCCTTCGGGCGGCACAGGGACGGAATAAAATTCGAGGTCGCGGGCTTCGCGTTCTATTGTGAAAAGCGCGCGCCGCGAATGAAAAGCCGAAGTCACGATGATCGCGCGCCGCCAGCCACGTTGCCGCATGATTTGCACGAGGGTTTTGGCTTCTGTCCGCGTATTGAAATTGTCGCGCATCGCCAACACACGCTCGTCTGGCACGCCTGCCGCAACCATCGTGCGTTGCAGCGAGTCTGCCGTGTGGCCGTATTTGCCCGCCGGTACGCCGCTCACCGTCACATAAGCGCCACGCTTCTGTCTGAATAATTCCGCAGCCACCAACTCGCGCTCGCAATGAAAGCTGCCGCCCAGCGAAACGATTAAATCTGCGTTGCCTTGCAATCGTGAGCGATCATCGCGGATGAGCAAGCCTGCGAGTTTGGTCAGCACTACGGGCAAAGCAAAATACAGCAATAGCAAAGCCAGCCCCGCGATGAGGAAGCGCCAACGATGTTTCAATATCCATTGAATAATTTTTTGCACAGCTACCTTTGCGACACTCCTTCAAAGTTGGAGGATGAGAGTTTATTCCTCTGCATTGATTCCTTTGTCCGACCTGGTTAGGCGTGAGGTCTCAGGCGATAAAGCATCTCGCCCGCTTTGGGTACGAAAAGAATGCCTTCACTTTCGCGGCCTTGCCATTCTTCAAACTTGATCGAAGCCGGATCGCAATAACCCAGATTGATGCGTTCGCAACGCTCGCGCGCAATGCCCGAAGCGAGCGTAACTTTCACTCGCGGCGATTCGATGCCGGTCGCGGCGTCATAAGCGCCTTGCCCGCGTACGTGCGTGCTGTGCGCGACGATGCCCAGCGGATAGTTTTTGAACTTGTCCCACTGCTTCACGAAATAGTCGCGCACATGGTAGCCGATTTCTTCGATCACCTTGCCGTGCGTGTAACTCACCTCAGTGATGTGTGGCGCATAGATCACGACTTCGCCGCCATCGGCAATCGCGGGTTCGAGTTTGTACATGCCTTTGCCGCCCGTCCAAAAATCGTCATAGAGTTTCGGCAATACTGACAGCACGCGCTGATATGGTTTGTCTACATAAACGATATGCAATTGCGCTGAAAGATCAGACGCCGCAGCCCAGGCGTCTTCGGGCGAACCGACATATAACCCCGCCAAACCTTCGCCTTTGACGACCAGACTGAAACACAACTTGGGCAGTTGAACGAAATGCGCGGCGCGATCAACTACGCGGCGGACGGCGGTGTGCTTGATGCCGATCGTGTCGTAATTCGTCACGACCGCGCCCAGCCAGTGCGAAAAGTTGATGACCTCTGCGCCGCTGATGCCGGGGAAGAAATATTTGTTGCCGCCCGAAAAGCCTACGACCTCGTGCGGGAACGTAGGGCCGCACACGATCACTTGATCGTAATCAAAAATCAGCTTGTTGATTTTTACGGGAATCGGTTCGGTCAGCACGCCGCCTGAGATTTGGCTGATTTCAGCGCCGCTGATTTCGCCCAACGTCGTCAAGGCGTTCGGATCATCCCAAGCGTGATTGAACACGTTCACACCAGCATATTTCGTCGCGCGCTCATCGCTCGTCGCGCCGACTAATTTATTGATGGCTTCCTCGCTCATCGGCATGTGAGTGCCGAGCGCGATGAGGTAATCGAGCTTCGCTACGCGCGCATGAAGAGCTTCGTGAAAGAGCCGAAACATCAGCGGAATCGGCGCGGTGCGCGTGCTGTCAGGAATGATGATGATGACGCGCTTGCCGCTGAGATCAACTTGCGCAAAGGTCTGCGCCATCAAGTCGCGTACTTCTGCTTCAGTCAAAAAACGGTCGGTGTAGCCAGTGCCAATCAAATTCAAAGTAATCCCTCACTTTTAGCCACGAATTTTCACGAATTTTCACGAATCATTTGGTTTGATGCTTTCACTAAACCATTCGTGAAAATTGGTGTTAATTCGTGGCTGAAATTCTTAAACGCCGCCGAACGCCGAAAAGCCGCCATCCACCGGTACGACAATGCCCGTCACAAACGACGAAGCCGGTGAGAGCAACCACAGCACAGCCCCCAACAAATCTTCGGCATCGCCGAAACGTCCCATCGGCGTATGCGCGATGATGCTGCCGCCGCGTTCGGTGAGTTCGCCGCTTTCGACGTTGGTCAGCAAGGCGCGGTTTTGTTCGGTGAGAAAGAAGCCCGGCGCGACGGCATTGACGCGCAGCTTGGCGGAATACTCTTTCGCCAGATGGACCGCCAGCCATTGCGTGAAATTGTTGATGCCCGCTTTGGCGGCGGCGTAACCAACCACGCGCGTCAACGGACGCACCGCCGCCATCGAAGACACATTCAGGATGACGCCTTCGCCTTGCTCGGCCATCTGTCGCCCGAAAATTTGGCAGGGCAAAATCGTACCCAGCATATTCAGGTCGAACACATAACGCAGTGCTTCTTCGGGCAAGCTGAAAAACGTCTGGTCGGGTCGCGTAGTCGCTTGCGGACTATTGCCGCCCGCGCCGTTGATGAGTCCGTCAATGCGCCCGAATTTATCAAGCACCGTGCGCGTAGCGGCTTCGAGCGTTTCGGTTTGCAACACATCGCCCAGCACGATGACGGCGCGCCCTTGATGCTCTGGCATCTCGGCTAGCACGGCGTCGCCTTTGGCTTGCGTACGCGCGAGGATCGCCACGTTTGCACCGCAGCCGATCAACGCGCGCACCATCGCGGAACACAGCACGCCCGTGCCGCCCGTGATGACAAACGTCTTATCGGTGAAATCGTAAAGTTTCGTCAGTTCAGTTAAGTTCATGGAGTCGGAATAAAATTCGAGGTTGTGAGTTTTTAGGTTACTACTTTGTTGGCGCGCAGCGTATAGCGGTCGTTGTTAAAGCTCAACTTGCTACGCAAACATTTCTCATAGGACTTACGCAAACATCAGAATCATTGCCACAGAGGCACAAAGTCACAGAGATTTTTCTCAAGTTTGGTTTAATTCTGTTCTTCACTCTGTGTCTCGGTGCCTCTGTGGCTAAGTCCTGTCTTATATGACTTTGACCCGAACGAGCCGAAGAAGACGGTGGTGAAGGCGTGGGGAACGAAGCCTCATTTTGGGGTCAGGT
>JANNUY010000338.1:0-5768 GCA_031414155.1 Acidobacteriota bacterium | reverse complement strand
AGATGATAGCAGCGGTTTTCGGCGCAGATTTAGCTGTGACTTCACAGGCGGCGATTACGCTTCCGTTGCCCACTACACTGGCAGGCACTATTGTCAAAATTAAAGACAGCGCGGGCAGCGAGCAACCTGCCCCACTCTTCTTTGTCTCTCCTGGTCAGGTGAACTATTTGATTCCGGCGGGCATTTCGTTGGGCGATGCAACGGTGATGATTACGAGCGGCAGTGGCGGAGTCGCCAGCGGAGTGATTCGCATTGAAAGGATTGCCCCCGGCTTATTCGCTGCCAACGCCAACGGCCAGGGCGTAGTGTCGGGGTTGGCCCTGCGCGTCAAAGCGGATGGTACGCAAAGCTATGAGGCGTTGGCGCAATACGATGCGGCGCAAAATCGTTTCGTTACTGCGCCGCTTGAGCTTGGGCCGCCGACCGATCAGGTCTTTCTGATTCTTTACGGCACGGGTTGGCGTGGGCGTAGGGGCTTGGCAGCGGTGGCTGCGCGGCTCAGCGGCGTTGATTGCGAGACGCTTTATGCTGGACCGCAGGGGGATTTCGTAGGCCTTGATCAACTCAACGTTCGTGCGCCGCGCGCGTTGGCCGGACGCGGCGAGGTAGACCTGATGTTGACGGTTGAGGGCAGAGAGGCGAATACGGTTCGCCTCAACATTCGGTAACTGTGCGGGCGGCGTGGTTTTGCTCAAGAGCGAAACCACCATGCATCAGGAACAGTTCGACATCGCGTTGGCTTAGTTCAGTGTGGAGTGCGGTCGGCTTGCCGCCGCTTTCCATTCGCGGCTGAGGGCTTTTGGGTTGGCGTGGCGCTGAGGTGGCGAACACCAAAGCTCCGCCAAAGCCGCAGCACTCTCAAAATTGTAACGGCAAAACAAAAAGGTGGCAGGGAACTCATCCTTGCCACCTTTTTCGTCACTTGCCGCCCCTCTCTTTTTCAGAACGACACTTCAGAGGTACGAACCATTGCATGCCAGCGAACCGTGATCCCGGCGGAACCAGTCACTCCGCTTGCGCGGCGCTTTCGAGCAACTCTCTGAAAAAAGTTTGCCCCCTGTGTTGATAGCATTATGGGATAGCGTTATGGGTTCATCGGGTCACACTTAATTCGTGATGTAACCAAGCCCGCGCTATACGCCAATCGCGGCGCACGGTGCTGAGCGAAACGCGCAAGACTTCAGCGGTTTCTTCCAGGCTCAAGCCGCCGAAATAGCGCAACTCGACCGTGCGCGCCTGCCGCGCGTCGAGCCGCGCGAGCGTATTGAGCGCATCGTCCAGCGCGACCAGATCAGGGCTTTGTTTCACGCCGACAGCGGCGGCGGCGGATAAAGAAACTTTCACGGCTTGCCCGCCGCGTTTCTGCGCGTGCCGTTCGCGCGCGTGTTGCACGAGAATGTGGCGCATCAAGGTGGCCGACACGCCGAAAAAATGCGCGCGGTCGTGCCAGACGACCTGCTGCCATTCGATCAAGCGCACAAAGGCTTCATTGACCAGGGCCGTCGTTTGCAACAAGTGCCCGCCGCGTTCGCCCGCCAGATAGCCGCGCGCCAGTCCATAAAGCTCGCGGTAAACCAGCGGCGTGAGTTGTTCGAGCGCAAGCTGATCGCCGTGATTCCAGGCGACCAGCAATTCGGTGATATTCGATGTGGGTGCGGGTGTCATAGCTTCTGCCTCATATTCATGGTGCGTAATCCGACGCTGTTTCCCGCCAACGGAAATATTATTTTTTTGCCGTGAACACTTTTGCCAGCCGATTCCCCCTTGCCCAGTGAGAGTGAGTAGTAACCAAACAAATCATTGCGCTGCGCAAGCAGCCTTTCACCCAAACGAAGGAGAATCGTCTTATGAAACGCATGCTAACGATGATCGCCCTGGCAGCCTTCGCGCTGTCTTTTACCGCCTGCACCCCAAATGAAAACACTGCCGCGCAGAAAACCGCAGCGGCGGCTACGCCTGAAGTCGCTGCGCTGATGGCTGCCAAAGAAAGCGCCGCCGACATCGAAAAGGCGCTGCTGCAAATGGAGCGCGACTGGATGGAAGCCTTCAAAAATAGAGATAAAGCCGCGCTCGAAAGCATTCTCGCCGATGACTTCGTCAGCATCAGTTGGGAAGGAAAGACGTTCGACAAAGCTGAAAGCATCGCCGTGAGTACAGACGCGAGCAACAAACTTGATTCATACACACTGACGCCGCTGAAGGTGCGCATTTACGGCGAGACAGCGGTTGTGACGGGCGGCGATATTGAAAAGGGCAGTTACCAGGGCAAAGATACCAGCGGCCAATATGCCTGGACGGATGTTTACGCGAAGCGCAACGGGCGCTGGCAAGCGGTCTCTTCGCACAGCAGCCGTTTCCCGACAGCGAAAAAGTAAGCGCATGAAACGCATGTAGTACCGGCTTTTAGCCGGAAGCGCTCGCTTCAGACGCACTGGGCTAAACGCCGACGCTTCCGGCTAAAAGCCGGTACTACATGCGTTTTTTTAAGGAGCAAGCCATGAACGACCAAATGATGAACGAAGGACTTATCCCTTGGCGGATGTTGCAACTAACAACATGGCTGGAGTTGATGCGACCCTTGTTGTATTGCCTGCTCGCCATAGCGTTACTCTGCCTTTCACTCGCCCTGATTGATCTGATGCTGTTGTGCTGGAAAGAATTCCATCCGACCCTGCGGCAGCAAGCGACGCCTACACCGAAAGCGGCAGGCGCAACCGCAATGCCTCAGTCCATTCAACCAATCCAGCCCGCCTTGTTAATGGCAATGATTTTGTTCGGCGCAGCCTCGGCGCTGGCGCAGAATCATTTCATAAACACAGCCATCCGCGATGGCGACCTGAAACAAGTCAAAACGCTGCTTGCCAAAGGCGCGAACGTCAATGCGCAAGACGCTGATGGCACTACGCCGTTGATGTACGCTGTCGTCAATGCCGAAGCCAATTGCGTGAAGTTGTTGCTCGATAAAGGAGCCGATCCGAACCTGAGCAACAAGGCAGGCGCAACCGCGTTGATGTGGGCGGTGAACGACCTGAAGAAAGTGCAATTGCTGCTCGCCAAAGGCGCGAATGTGAATGCCGTTAGCAAAGACGAGAAATCACCGCTGCGGTTGGCGCTCAATCTGCCCAATTCGATGGCGGTTGTGCAGGCGGTGTTAGCCAAAGGAGCCAATGTCAATCAGGCGGACAAGGATGAATTCACGCCGCTGATAGCCGCCGGGTTTTCCGGGAATTTGGAATTGATTCAACTCTTGCTCGCCAAAGGCGCTGATCCCAAAGCCAAAACCAAGCAGGGTTTCAATTACTTGAGTGCGATGGCGAACAGCACAAATCCTGCGGCAGTGAAATGGGCGGTGGAACGCGGTCTTGATGTGAAGGACAAAAAAGAAACGATCTTGATCGCACCCGCGATGAATGGCGCACTCGATATTGTGCAATTTCTGCTAACCAAAGGCGCAGATGCGAATCTCCCCGACGAAATTGGCTACACCCCGTTGATGCATGCCGTACTGACCGAAAGCAGTTCGTTGGCGTTGGTCAAGCTGTTGTTGGAACGCGGCGCGGACGCGAAGGTGAAAGCCAAAGACGGCTTAACAGCGTTGAGCTTTGCCAAACGCAAAGGATTGAGCGAAGTCATCGCGCTCCTGACCAAAGCGGGCGCAATCGAATAACTCTCCCAGAAAGGAATTCCGCTATGAAACGATTCATCTCTTGTACGGTACTCGTGTTGTCAGTTTTCTTCTTGCTGCGCCAATCATCCATCATCACGCAAGTAGAAGAAGCCCTCACGCCGCGCGTCGTGGTGACGAAAAGCCTGCCGTTGTTGCAAACACTGGGTATGAAGTTCATCGAACAAACGGGCTGTGTTTCCTGTCACAACAATTCGCTTCCGGCGATGGCTGTAGCTGTTGCCCGTGAGCGTGGCTTCAAGATTGACGAGCAAGCCGTCCAACAGGAAAACGCCAAAATCGAGGAACTGTGGGGTGCTAAACGCGAGCAAATTTTGCAAGGTAGCAGCGCTCAGGGCGGCGGCATTGATGCCGTCAGTTACATCCTGATTGGGCTGGCTGCCAACCAACAAACCGCAAATGCCACCACTGATGCCATCGTCCATTATTTAGCGGGGCAACAAGCCAAAGCTGGCAATTGGGAAATCCAGATTCGCAGCCGTCCGCCGCTCGAAGCCAGCCATTTCAATGCCACCGCGCTTTCCTTGCGCGCGCTGCAACTTTACGCGCCTAAAGGCCGCAGCGAATCCGTCAAACAACAGATTGCCAAGGCGCGCCAATGGCTCACCAAAGCAACACCACAGTCGAATGAAGACCGCGCGTTTCACCTCTTCGGTTTGCATTGGAGCGGTGCGGACAAAGCCACGAAACAAAAGGCGGCCACGCAACTGCTCGCGCTACAACGCGGTGATGGCGGATGGGCGCAGTTGCCAACGATGTCCAGCGATGCGTTTGCCACGGGACAATCGCTCGTCGCCTTACAGCGCGCGGGCGGCTTGCCCCCTAGCGATCCGGCCTATCAACGCGGCGTGCAGTACTTGCTCAAGACGTGGAAGTCCGATGGAACGTGGTACGTGCAAACCCGTTCGTTTCCGTTTCAAAAACAATTCGAGAGCGGTTTTCCTTACGGCAAAGACCAGTGGATTTCGGCAGCAGCAACCAGTTGGGCTGTGATGGCGTTGGCCTTGACGATAGAGCCTGCCAGCACTAGAAATTCCATTCTCTGGTAAAACAGACGCGATGCTGTGACGATGTCGTCAAGTTCTGAAACTATCCATAGGAGCAACTCAATGAGTCCACATTGTTCTGAAATGAAAAGCCTTCGCATTGTGATTGGTCTCGCCACATCGGCCTGCGCGTTGTTCATCGCATCGCTTTCTGTTCACGCCCAGAGCATCGCCTGGCCGCAGTTTCGCGGGCCGGAATCAAATCCCGTCGCAACGAACGCGAGGCTGCCTGAACGCTGGTCGAAGACTGAGAACGTCGAATGGTCGCAGGCGATTCCCGGACGTGGTTGGTCTTCGCCGATTGTGACGGGCGATAAAATTTACCTAACGACCGCCATCACTGAGGGCAAATCAAAGTCGCCACAGATTGGGACGGAATACAGCAACGAATACAGCGCGGAGTTGCGCAAACAGGGGCTTTCGCCGCAAGAAATTCGAGATCGTCTTAATGAACGCGATTTCGAAATGCCGAACGAAGTGAAGCTCCATTACTTCCTTTTTTGCCTGAACCTGAAGAGCGGCAAGGTGGAATGGCAGAAGGAATTTTTCACGGGGCAACCGCCGGGCGGACGGCATCGAAAAAACAGCTTTACGTCAGAGAGTCCCGTGACCGACGGAAAGTTCGTGTATGTTTACGTGGGGAATCTGGGGCTGTGGGCGTTTGACCTGAAAGGCAAACAGGTGTGGGCGACACCGCTCGAAGCGAATCCGATCTATCACGATTTTGGCACGGGGAGTTCGCCCGCGCTGATTGGGAACCAATTGATCGTGATGAGCGACAACGAAAAGCAGCAATACATTGCGGCCTTCGACAAACAGACGGGCAAACAAATCTGGCGCACGAATCGCGACATGGGCGCTAAGGGGCGGAAGTCAGGGTGGGTGACGCCGTATATCTGGCGGCACGCGCTGCGCACCGAGATTGTCACGGTGGGGCCGGGCGAAGCGGTGAGTTACGACCTGACGGGACGAGAATTGTGGCGCATCTCTGGCATATCGGAAATACCGATTCCGATGCCCTTCGCTTATGACGGATT
>JANNUY010000337.1:0-1207 GCA_031414155.1 Acidobacteriota bacterium | reverse complement strand
CACTGGCAATGGACTATCACTTAATCGGTGTCTGCGGCACGGCGATGGGTTCGCTGGCCGGAATGCTCAAGGCGCGCGGACATCGCGTGACGGGTTCTGATAAGGCGTTTTATCCGCCGATGGGCGATGAGTTGAAACGCCTCGGCATCGAAACGTTTGAAGGCTTTGACGCCGCGCATCTCGAACCTGCTCCTGATGTCGTAGTCGTTGGCAACGCGACTTCGCGCGGCAACGTTGAGATCGAAACCGTGCTGAATCGGCAGTTGCGCTACGCCGCGATGACCGAAGTCATTCGAGAGGAATTCATTCGCGGCAAGCATTCGACAGTGGTGGCGGGTACGCATGGCAAGACGACGACGACTTCGCTGATGGCGTGGGTGATGCAAGTCGCGGGATTGAATCCGTCGTTTCTGATCGGTGGCGTCGCCGAAAATTTCGGCGCGAGTTTCAGCGTTACTGACGCCAAACACTTTGTCATCGAAGGCGACGAATACGACACGGCCTTTTGGGACAAGCGTCCGAAGTTTTTGAGTTACCTGCCCGACCTCGTGATTTTGAACAACGTCGAGTTCGATCACGCAGACATTTACGAAGACCTCAACGCCGTCAAAAAATCCTTTCGCTTGCTCATCAATTTGATTCCTGCTGAAGGCTGTCTGGTCGCGGGTTGGGATTCGCTGCTCGTACGCGAACTCGTCGAACAGCCCGTCGCACCACAAGGCGTATGGTCGCCGGTCGAAACCTTCGGCTTAGACACAGGCGCGAAATGGTCGGCGCGCGCGATTGAATACTTGCCTGACGTGACGCGGTTTGTCGTTACGTGCGAAGGCAAAGATTACGGCACGATTCATACGCCATTGGCGGGCGGGTTCAACGTGCGCAATTGCTTGGCGGTGATTGCTGCGGCTGCGCGCTTAGGCATCGCGTTTGAGAAAGTTGCTGAAGCGCTGGCGACTTTCAAAAGCGTCAAGCGGCGGATGCAAGTGCGCGGCGAAGTCAACGGCGTAACCGTGATTGACGATTTCGCGCATCATCCGACTGCGGTGCGCGAGACGTTGCAAGCCATTGCGCAAAAATATCCGCAGCGCCGTTTGATCGCCGTGTTCGAGCCGCGCACCTGGGCTTCGCGGATGAAAGTGTTTCAGGAAGATTACGCGCGCGCGTTTGAGGTCGCCGATGTGGTAGTGTTGGCTGCGTTGTATGACGC
>JANNUY010000336.1:0-18622 GCA_031414155.1 Acidobacteriota bacterium | reverse complement strand
GACCAGCCCTTCGATAGGCGCGAGGCGAAAGTTATTCAACTGTTGCAGCCGTTCGCTGATGTCGCGCTGCTGCGGGATTTCGTCCGCGCGAATGCCGAGGCGTTGTTTGCCTTCGAGATAAAATGACGAAGCGTGGCGGCGATGGCCTTCGGTCAGCTTGTTTGCTACGTGTTGCCAGACGGATTCTTCTTCCGGCGTATAAGCTACGTGAGGAATTTCGTGTTGCGGGTCGTGGCGATATTGCCGCGCGTGGGCGGCAATGATTTCGCGGCGGCGGCGATATTCGACATCGTGCGCGCCCGGATGATCGAGCGGCAACGTACTGATTTCGGCATACGCCAAATCAGGCAAGAGACTGCCTGTATCGCCATTGTGAACTTGTACTGCTGGAGTCATCACTCGCCCTTCTGTAGGGCAGGTTAGTCCTGCCCTGCAAAGTTTCAATGTTACGCCGCAGCCGGAAGCGCCTGTTGCACAGGCGTCAGCCAGTGCATGAATTGCGGGTATTTGCCGCGTACGATGTCGAAATAGGCTTGCTGAATCTTTTCGGTCAGCGGACCGCGTTTGCCATCGCCAATTGCCTTGCCATCAATCTCGCGCACGGGAGTGATTTCAATTGCCGTACCCGACAAAAACATTTCGTCGGCGTTCATCACTTCGTCAAGCGTTAGCACTCCGATCTCAACCGGGATGCCGAAATGCTCGGCAATCTCAATCGCCGAACGGCGCGTGATGCCCAGCAAGATCGAAGCGTTTTCGTCATTGGTTTTGAGCTTACCGTCTTTGATGATGAATACATTTTCGACTGCGCCTTCGGCGACGTTGCCTTCGGCGTTGAGCAAGAGGGCTTCGTCAAAACCGCGCGCGACAGCTTCGCGGACGGCGAGAATCGAATTGAGATAATTGCCGGTGGCCTTCGCCGTCGTAGGAATCATGGATTGATGAAACTTGCGCCACGGCGAAACGGTCAGTCGCATGCCTTTTTCTTGTTGCGCGGCAAAGTCGCTGTTCCATTCCCAGGTGAGAATCGAAACGCTCACCGGATTGACGGCGCGAATTCCCAAACTGCCGCTGTCGAAATAAACCGTAGGCCGCACATAACAATTCTTGAACCCATTCGCCGTGATCGTCTCGCAAATTGCGGAAGTCAGTTCGTCGAGCGAATAGGGATAATCAAGTTGATAGGTTTTGGCCGAAGCCGCGAGTCGTTCAAGGTGTTCGCGGTTGCGAAAGAGCGCGGGGCCACTCATTGATTGTGAAGACGTTTCGTATGCGCGCTGGCCTTCAAAGACGCCTACGCCGTAATGCAAACCGAAGGCGGTTGCGTCAATTTTCGCTTCGTCCATCGTGACGAGTTTGCCGTTCAGCCAAACCCATTTTGTTTTTTCAAAAGCCATCGTTAAAACCTCCGTTAAAATTACTGGCAGCCCTTGCTGGTTCGCCACGCATTATAGAGTGTCGCTGTGAGCGATTGAATACACCCAGAAAGAATTCATCAATGTTCGCCGAAGCGGGAATGCAGGCGGCCAAAAATAGAAGCGCGACTGTCAACAAGACGGTCGCGCTTCCGGGTTAACAGAGATGCGTTTCTGATAACAGAAACTGTAGCTTAGAACGTCAGCCGTAATCCCAACTGCACGTTGCGTCCGGGTGCGGCATTGGTGATCGTGCCGTAATTATTCGCCGCCTGATTGACGACCAACCCGCCGTTGTTAAGGTTCAAGTTGACGTGGTTGAACACGTTGAACATATCGCCACGGAATTGCAGCCGGGCTTTTTCGGTCACGGCGAATTGCTTGCGCAGCGACAAATCAGAGAGGTTGCGACCCGGGCCAAGCACTGAGCCGACGCGCGCATTGCCGCGCCGGTCTTCGGGCGCAGGGCCAAAAGCCGCCGTGTTGAACCAGCGGGATTGATTGCGTTCGTCATCCGGCAAGGCAATGTCGCCGCCCAGATAATCGGCGCGCCGTCCGCCAATCGTCGAGTTGGCTTGCGGCGTGTAAAACTGCCCCGACTGAAAGCGCGTGATGCCGCTGATTTCCCAACCTTTCACCAAATTGCCCACCAAGCTCGAACTCTTCAGGCTTTTAAAAAACGGCAGCCGATAGGTGTAAGTCGCTACGAAAATCTGGCGGCGGTCAAAGCTGGCCGGGCCGTAGCTGTAGCTTCGATTGGCGAACTCTTCGGGATTGTCACCGTTGCCGCTGGTGTCGGCCAGCGCATGCGACCACGTGTAACTGACCGTCATCGTCGCACTGCCACGGCGTTTGGCGGCGTACAACTGCAAAGCGTTGTAGTTCGAGTTGGAATCGGACATGCGAAAACGAATGGCCGAATAACCTTTGTAGGGACGCAAGGCATTGGTGGTCAGGCGTTGCGCGGTGGGCAAAAGAATGTTCGCCCGCAGCGCGTCGAACGATGGTTGATTGATGTCGGGCTGGCGCAGCAAATGGCGACCCTGATTGCCGACATAAGCGGCTTCGAAAAAGATGCCTTTCGGCAATTCGCGTTGCACGCTCAAGCTGTAACTCATCGTGTAAGGCACAACCAGATTCGGATCAATCACGTCAATTTGCGCAAACGGCGCGGGCGCTGCGGCTCTGGCGCTGGCGAGCGCGGCCAGATTGCCGTTCTCCAGCGTTGCGCTCTGAGTGAACGGCGGCACGTTGACCGACGAGAAAATCAGATTGCCTTCCGGTTTGTCATAAAAGATGCCGAAGCCGCCACGAATCGCCGTCTTGTTGTCACTGAACGGCGCGAACGCGAAGCTGAATCGCGGGGCGAACAAATGTTGCGGGTTATAAACGCCACGCGGAGCGCCCGACGGAACCGATAAAATCGTTGCGCTATTGCCGTTCGTCACGCGCCCCAATTCATCTTGGGGAACGCCGCTGCCTACGCGAATCAAGCCGTTGAAAGGATTGCCGCCTTTGCTGGCGTCAATCGTGCCATTCGGCAGCACAGTTACGGCTTTGCTCGGATCGTAAAGTTTCGGATCGAAGTTCGCCATGTTGTTTTGCTGCGAATAGGTCGGCAGTCCGTATTGATAGCGCATGCCGAATTCGATGCTCAACTTGCGATTGATTTTGTAATTGTCAGAGGCATAAGCGTCGTATTGCGAGAAGCGGAAAAAAGCGACCGGATCAATATTCGTTTCGGTGTAGGTGCGGAAGTTGCCGAGCAGCGCATCAGCAAACGCATTGCTGGTCGAGAGGTTATTGCCGCCCGCGTTGAAGGCGACACTGCCGGTGTAATTCGGACGTCCGTTTTGATCTTTGCGATTGCGGATAATGATGACGCCCGCTTTGACCGAATGCGCGCCGCGCACCCAAGTGATGCCGTCGGTGTAAGAAATGTCGGTGGTCGGCGATAACAACGATTGCGACGGACCGATGAAGCCAGCGAAGCCGTTGACGCTCACGTTCGGAATGCCGTTTTCGTAACGTCCGCCATCAGCGTAAAGCTGCTGAAAGGCAAAGCTGTAAGTCTCGCGCTTCCAAAGCTCGCCGACGGGCGGCACGCGCTGCCCGTTCCAGGCGGCGCTGAGCTTGGCTTCGTGAATCAGCGTCGGGCGAATCATCCATGTGTAACCGACTTGGTAACTTGTACCAGGGCGCAAGCGATTGGTCGGAATCGTCGGCAGCGCTGAATTGATGAAGGTGCCGTAAGGGTCAATCAAGTCGTATTTGTCGTGAATGTAGCGGCCATAAATGTTGTGCGACGCGTTGATGCGGTAATCGAGCCGCAGCAAATCTTCGCGCGAATGGAAGGGGTTTGGTTCCTGAAAGAGCGCGTTGTTTGCCGTGGGCGTGTCCAGAAAAGAGACGGCGCGTTTCGACATCGCGGCATAAACTGCGGCGATGGCCTTGCCGTCCGGCGTAATCAGATTGCCCGGAATGACTTTGGGATTATCGAAACAAGCGGTCAGCACGGTCGAACTGCATGTGCCGGTTTTGCGCGGGTCTTTCAGAAAGACTGTGCTGCGCGCGCTGAAATCGCCCCTGAGTTCGGCGCTCGTCGGCAGCGTTTGCGTTGCGGTGTTGGTGAATTGCCGGATGATCTTCCATTCGACGCCGCCGAAAGCAAAAAACTTATCCTTGATAATCGGCCCGCCGAAGCTGAACCCGAAGTTGTTAAAACGCAAACTGGGCCGCGCCACCTTGCGCGAAACATTGAAGGTGTTGTTGGCGTCGAGCTTGTCGTTGCGGATGTTTTCAAAAGCGCTGCCGTTATATTTGTTTTCGCCACTGCGTGTCACCACGTTGATCGAAGCGCCCGAATTGCGTCCGTATTCCGCCGAGAAGTTCGAGGTCTTTATGTTGACTTCGCGGATGAAATCAATGCCGACGTTGTTGATTTGCGAACCGTTCGAGCCTGAATCCAGATTGGAGCCGCCATCCACCGTGAGATTATTGGCATTGCCGCGATTGCCGTTGATCGGTTGCGACACGCTCAGTGAAGTCGTCAACGACAGCGCGTTGTCTTCGAGCAGCGGAGCGCCGGGAATCAAGGTCGTCAATTGCAAATAGTTGCGTCCGTTGAGCGCGAGTTCCTGCACCTGCGCCTGGTCAATCACACGGGCGACTTCGCCCGAAGTCGAATTGACCGCTTCGCCCGCTGAGGCGACGACTTCGACCGATTCGGTGACCGCGCCTGGTTCGAGCGCGAAATCTACGGTCAAGCGTCCGTCGGCTCCCAGGCTGAAACCTGTTTTTACTGAGCGCTTAAATCCTGCCTGCTCGACGGTCACGGTGTAATCGCCCACTGCCAAATTGGTGGCGACATAAAACCCATTTACATCGGTTTGCGCAGTGCGCGTTTGGTTGGTGGCCTCGTTGGTGATTTTGACCGCTGTGCCAGGAATGGCCGCGCCGCTTGAGTCGGTCACGTTGCCAGCGATGCGGCCTACGATGGTTTGCGATAAGAGCGTGCCATTACTGATTAACAGCGCGATGAAAACAAGCGCGACACGCGCAAAAACGTTGCGATACATGAGGTTCCTCCAAGTCAGATTATGGTGGTGGGCGGGTGGCAGCAGTTCGTTTTGCCAATGCCCGGTTGAAGTGAAATGTATCCAGCTAAGCCTAACAGTTGTCGCTTTTCGTCGTGGTGCGCAACTTCAATCAGTCAATCTGTTCAGTCAATTTGTTCAGTCGCCGATCTGGCAGCAGAAGCGATGCGAGTGTTTTACCACAACTCAGCCGATTACGTATTTCTCAATTGCTTTGGCTACGCCGTCGGCTTCGTTGGTGTCGGTGAGTTCAAAGCCCATAGCTTTGAGTTCGTCTTCGGCATTGCCCATCACGAGCGGTTTGCCCGCATAACGCAGCATCGTCAGGTCGTTGAAATTGTCGCCAATCGCCATCACTTCTTCGCTGGTGATGCCGTGTTGCCCGGCGAGTGCCGCGACACTCGCGCCTTTCGACGCAGTCGTACTCAGCACATCCAGAATCGTCAGATCAATCGAACGATAGCGCGTTTTGAAAAGCTGCACTCGCCCGACCATCGTCGTTTCGAGCGAAGCCGCGAACACTTCCATCGGCTCGCAATGTCCTGAAAACATCATCTGAATCGGATCGTGATCAAGGTAATCAATCAGGTCGGGCACGTGGCGCACGGAATCCCAATACTTGGCGAGATAACGATGCAACGCGCCGTTTTCGTCAGAGAGTTTTTCCATCACCATCACGCCGTGTCCGTGCGGGTCGTCGTTGCAAATCGCATCGGCATTGGCGGCGCGTCCGTGTTCGGTGACGGCGCGCGCGGTGTCGGCGGCGAGCGGATGATAATCAAGCGTTGCCAGCGTAGCGCAATCTTTGGTCAATGCGCCGTTGTGGGTGACGAGCAATACGTCAAGGCCGAGTTCGTTGATGAGTTGATAGGCTGAACCGAAACGCCTGCCGGTGACAAGGGCTACGGCAACGCCTTGCGCTTGTGCCGCCGTGATGGCGGCGCGGGTGCGGGAGGTGAGTTCGCTGCGATAGGTCAACAGCGTTCCGTCAATGTCGAGTGCGATCAGCTTGATTGCCATAACCGAAAGTTAGCACGGTTCAATGATGCAGGGAATTAGCCGAAGCCTATGCATAAAAGAAACATCCGCGTCATCCGCGTATCCAAGTACATTTAAAACGAAAGACTTTTATTGGCACAGGTTTCAATTAGCTACCCGCGATAAGGCGTCAGTCCGGCCTGATGAGCGAGTGTGCGGGCGAGTTCTTCGGCTTCGGCGAGTGGCAGATTTTTGATGCGCGGAACGCCACCGGTAAAGGCTTGTCCGGCGGTATCAATGTTCAGTCCCGCCAAATCCATGCGCCGGTCAAAAGGCGTTTGCGTAATTTCGAGTCCTTGAATCTTGCTGATGGGAACGATGCGCGTGGCGCGTCCCAGCCAGCCCTCGCGCGTGAATAGATAACGCGGCGTTGTTGCGTAACCCAAATAACGATAGCTTTTGCGATGGAAGAAATACGCGACAGGAATGAACAACAACGGCCAGCCTGCCAGCCAACTTCGTTGCCAGAAAAACAAGCCGAGAGCGAGCAAGACCAATAGGCGCGCGCTTTTCATCGTGCCGCGACGAATGGCGCGCGGTGAAACCGGACGCCAAGTCGGGCGCGGCGCAGCTAGGTCTGGCAAAAAGAGCGGCAGCAACTTTTCGTACTCATTGCGTCGCAACAACGGGATGATTACGTCACGGCCTTTGCTGTCAGCGTTGTCTTCGCGTTGGCCGCCCGACACGTCGGCGCTGATCGTGGCGAAACCGAGCAAGCGGCGTAAAAAACTCTCTTCGATTTTTAGCACCTGAATGCGACGGCGCGGCAGGTTGCTGCTGCGGCGCGTGAGCAACCCGTAACGGCGTTGCAAGTCGTCGCCTTGCCGCGTCAGCGTGAAGTCGTAAAACAACACAATCGAACCCACCATCGAAAACAGCATGCTCACCAGCAACACCGAGAGAACCATTGCCGCCCAAAACCACAGCGAAAACGCGCCGCCGTGCATAACGAAACCAGCCAGCGTTTGTGTGGTGAAGGTACGCAAACGCGCGCGCAAGGCTTGCGGCAATACGTTATCAGCGAATTGCCAAAGCGCGCCGACAATTACCAGCGCAGAAACCAGATGGTTCGAGGTGAGTCCCGCCAGCGCGAGTTCGCGCAACGTGAGGCGTCGCACCAACTGCGCTTCGGGTTGCGCGGCTTGAGTGGCAGCCGTTTCGACTGGCGTGCCGCGATTGAATACGGCTTGGCGCAAGCGTTCGGCTTCAACGCGCGATAACACTGACAACGTAGCTTCAGCTCCTTGTCCGCTGGCGGTTTCGATTTGCGCGTCTACTACGCCAAAGAACCGATGCAGCAGATGTTGTTCGAGCCTGATTTCCTGCACGCGCGCCAGTGGAATGTGGCGCTCTGAACGACCGAGCAACCCGGCTTTAGTGATGAGTTCGTTGTTCTCAATGCGATAGCTGAAAGAGAAATAGCGGAATGCGGCAAAAGCCACTGAACCGCCCAGCGAGAGCGTGGCGAGAATGGCGGCTCCCCACCAACGATTGCCGACCAATGCCAGTAACAAAAACGGCCCCGCACCGCGCAAGCCTTGCCATGCGCCAAACACCAACGTCAGCGGATGCAATCGTCCAGAAAATATCGTCGCCGATTCAGGCAAGCTCTCAGAGGACATCGTTGCCTCCGAGTTCGACTAACCAGTTGCGCAACTGTTCGGCGTAAGCGGCATCCAGCCCCGGAATCGTCAAGCTCGCGTTTTGCGTTCCCGCCGTATGCAAGATCAACGAAGCCAAGCCGAAGCGCCGTGCCAACGGGCCGCTTTCTAAATCAATGTGTTGCAAGCGCGACAGCGGCAACAGCCGCGTATGCCGAAACCAAATGCCGCTGCGGGTTTCGAGTACGTGACCGTCAATGCGCCACGACCACGCACGATAAGCGCGCGCCGGATACCATACGACCCACGCGACGGTTACGAGCGTGAGTGCGCTCCATCCGCACAACAAGGGCAACGCCCAGCCGCTGCGAAACCAACTCAACACCAGCAATAAAACCAGTACGATCAACCAAAAGATGCCATAACCCAAAGCGTCGCTAAAACGCCAGAGTTTCAATACGCGTTGATTGAGCGAAAGAAAGGCGGGCGAATTGTGATTAGATGGTAGCGAAACCGGAGCCTGCTGAGTTACTGCTTCTGTCATGTGTTTGAACGACCTCCTCACGCGGAAGCATAGCACAGCCTGTCACATCAACATTGCGCGTTAGGCACGTGGGTGTATGATGCGCACGGCCTGTTCTGGTAATAGCTACAGTCCATTAACCGCGCTTCGGATGGGTCGTCAGCCGACTTTCTGAGCAAGCGGATTCGTTGCCACCATTTTTATAGAAGCTCCTCGACGGTGACGGTGTTCGGATCAATTGCGTTCGCGTTGCGGTTTGACGCGCGAGCTATCACACAACCATCTGCCTGCTTATGCCGAATTGCTTGAATAGATCAATCGCGGCAACCTTGAGAAGCCATGAAAAATTCCGGCCTGAACGCTTTCCTGATTCCGCTCGTCACCGTGCTGGCGCTTTATTTTCCGCTGGCGAACAGCCTGCAACCGTCTGCGACCAATGCGCCTGCGACCGCGACTGTCGCTGCCAGCCCTACGCCGACGTCTGAGCCGGTCAGCGGTGAAAGCCTGATCGTGTCAGGCAATGTCGCCCGCCAGCTTTGCCGTTTTTTCGGCCAGCCCGATCAATGCGATTTGCGGCCGCGCCCGGCGTCTATCGCCAGCGAATACGACATTGAGTTTCTGATCGTCGCCTTGCCCGACCCGCGCGATTCACGGTTCGGCTACCTGTTTGACCGCAACCTCGACGCGATTCAACGCGCGGTCGAGACGGCGGGTTACGTGCTCGACCGTTTTGATTTTCCCTGGCAGGAACGCGGCAACGAAACGGCTGCGATCAGCGAACCTGATTCAGCCAAAACCCCTCGTTATTTGCGCGAGCCAGGCGTGGTGCTTTTTCGCGACAGCGCCAGCTTCGTTAGCAAAGAAGGCGCGGCTCCCAGCGGAAAGAATAAATTGCTGGCGCTCTTGCTGGTGGGTGAAACGCCCACGGCGGGCGTGAACCAAGCAACGCTGACGAGCGCGCTCGAACAAGTCGCACAACTCTCCGGCTGGCGCGGGAAAGCGAACGCCAAAGCCGGCCCGCGCGCCGTGAGGTTGTTAGCGCCGCTTTTTTCCGGCTCGCAGGATTCGCTGGAAATCGCCTTGCAAAACTGGCTGGCCTCGTTCGGGACGCAACCGCCGCACTTCGACATTATTTCAGGCAGCGCGATGGCGGTTGACTGGAACAAGTTCCGCCGCCATCTCACAGACCCATTGCGCCAACGGGGCGTCAATCAACCCGACTTTCATTCCACCGTCATCCCCAGCCATTTCGCCACCGAAGAGTTGATCAAATACCTCAAAATCAACGATGTGGAAGCGAGCGGCAAAATCGCGCTCTTGACCGAAGGCAACACAACGTTCGGCCAGGCCGTGCGCCAAAACCGCGAGCAGGATAAGAAAGACGAATCAGTTCAGTCAGATAAAGAAGTCTTGAAGCCGCCTCAGTCAGATAAAGAAGTCTTGAAGCTGCCCTTCCCTTTGCATATCTCGCAACTGCGCAACGCTTCGGAAAAAGCCAAGTCGAATCAAACGGCGGCTCCGTTTGAACTGCGCGACATTCGGCGTCCGCTCTTGCCGCTGTTGATGGAAGACACCCGCGAAACCAAAGACGTAGTGCCGCTGTTCTCGCAACTCGAAACCGCTTCGGCGGAACTCGTGCTGGCTAACCTGCTGATGGAAATCAATCGCGAGCGCATTCGTTATGTCGGCATCGTCGCCTCTGACGTAAAAGACATCATCTTTCTCGTAGGCGAAATCCGCCGCCATTGCCCGAACACCGTGCCTTTTACCTTCGTGGCTGATCTGTTGTACCTGCGCCCCGAAGTCAATCCCGATTTGCGCGGCACACTGATCGCCACCACCTATCCGCTGTTCGTGCAAAACCAACTGTGGACGACGCCCTTTCCCGGCCAACAGGGCGTAGCCGCCAAAAACGACCGCATTCAATTTCCCTCGCATATTTCGCAAGGCGCTTATAACGCTACGCTGGCGTTGCTCCATAAACCCGGCTTGCTGCGCGAATACGGCTCGCCTTTCGATATTCATTTCGACAACCAAACCGCCAGGCGCAAACCTGCGTTGTGGATCAGCATCGTCGGCAAGAACAACCTATGGCCGTTGCGTGTGGTGGAATATCGGGGCGATTACGCTTATCCGGCTCCGGCGGCGGCGGCGCCACGACCTAAACAGCTTTCGATCAATTTACGCGGCGGCTTCGATTCCAAACTGACGATATCGGTGTTGCTGTTGCTGATGCTGGCGAGCAGCCTCATTTCATTGGTCGTGCTGGCCGAACTCGTTCGCGCCAAAGACGAAGAGCGCCAATGGCTGCGCGCGCGGCCGATTTTTTTTCAACGCCTCATCAGTCTGGTTGACCGCAGTTGGTTCGGCGAAGTGTTCGGCGATCCGGCGTTCAAATACACCTACAAACTCGAACGGCGCGTTTATTTGCTCGTCGCCTGTTGTTGCATGTTAGCGATGTGCATGTTGATTTTGTGGGTCGCCGTGTTGCCTTCGTGGGTGGCGCAAGAGAGTTGGCTGCATTCGATGTTGCCCGCGCGCTTCGATAATCCTGCGATGCTGCCGGTGAAGTGGGAATTCTCGAACCGCTGGATGCGCGTCGTTTTCACCTTGCTGCCCGCGGTGGCTTATGTGCCAACGATCTGGCTGTGGGGCAGCATCTGTGACTGGACGGCCTGGCGCATCAGGCACGCACAATTGCCCGCCGAGTCGAAAGCGACTGCCCGCCCCGTGTCAGTCAGCGCAATCGGCGAGGCCGGAACTGCACAATTGCCCGCCGAGCCGGAAGCAACTGCCTGCACACCGCCAGCGCGGCGGCCATTGCGCATCTCACATAAGTTCGGCGTCACCATCGGCGTCATAACAACCTTGCTCTCGCTCGTCGCTGGATATGCTTACCTGCTGATACGCGAGCCTTATGAACACCTTTTCTTTTTTCTCAGAGCAAGCGATTTCACCAGCGGCATCTCGCCGCTCGTGCCCTTGCTGTTAGTCGGAATGGCGGCGTTCCTCTGGGCGTTTTGCGAACTGCGCCGTTTGATGTTGCTTGAACGCTTATACAACCCTGACAAACTCAGGCAGCAGGAACCGCCTCAGACCACGCCGCGCTATCTCAATTTCGAACACGAAAGCACGCGCTCTTTCGCCGGCCTCAGTGCGTTGGAAGAAAACCTCGTCAACTTGTTCAAACGCTCCATCCTGCGGTTGCCCGCCGCTCCGCTCGTGGTGGCGGGCTTGCTAATACCGTGTGGTTATCTTTGGCTGCGCGTGATTCCTTCGATTGAAGGCACTACGTTCGACCGGCTCTTCGGATTGCTTTTCGTCGTCGTCTCGCTGTTGATGAGCTTGAATTTCCTGCGCTTCGTTTATGTGTGGATCGTGCTGCGGCGGCTCCTGTGGCGCTTGTCGCATCATCCGCTGTTTGCCGAACCGCTGGACGCAGGCGCGAAAGAACGATTCTCAGGCTTGCCGAAACTCAACATCACCGCGCCCGCGCTCAACCACGCGCCCCTGGCGTTTTCAATTCAACAGGCCGGACGCCTTTACCAAACGCTGAACAGACCCACGCTAGAATTGACGGCGTCGCTCTTTGCGGCGGAAACCAATTTGCAATGCGCGCTCAAAGCCAAAGCCGAAGGTCACTGGCGGGCCGCGCTCGCCGACCGTTGCGCCGCCCAAACCGAAATGGCCGAAGTCTCAAAGCTCGTGGTTCAAATGCTCGAACCGCGTTGGCGACCGCTGCATTCACCTGCCGCAGCCGAAGCCGCTTCGCCCGAAAAAGAAACGCCGGTCTGGGTGCGCGAAGCCGAACTGTATCTCGCCAGTTGCGTCGCCAGTTTTTTGCATCAGGCGCTGGCGCACCTGCAAAACCTCGCGCTGTTCGTCACGCCCGGCATGATTCTATTGCTGATGGCGATCACGTCTTATCCCTTTCAACCGCGCGAACTGTTCCTGCTTTTCGGCTGGATGCTGATCGTGACAATCGTCGCAGCCACGTTGTTTGTCTTTACACAAATGTCGCGCGACAAAGTGTTGAGCGAGCTCTCAGGCACTGCGCCCGATCAGGTGAATTGGAATCGGGATTATCTTTATCGGTTGGCGTTGCATGGCTTGCTGCCCATTTTGGCTTTGCTGGGCGCGCAATTCCCCGAAGTGTTTCGTCAGTTGTTCACCTGGCTTTCGGCGTTGCAAGGCGGCGGGCGTTAATTATTCGTGTTTCATTCCGAACCATAGCCCACTTCCATCTGACGAATGCGAATGCTGGCCAGCACCAGCACTAGTGCGGTGAAAATCAACAGGCTTGGTACTGAAATCCAGGCGGGCGTGCTTTCGGTGACGGTCGCGAAAGGACCTTCAGGCACAGGTACGGGCGTGAGCGTGTGCAGATAATGAATGATGCTGATCTTTTTGAGTACGGGCGGCAGCAGGAAGTTCAACCATTCCCAGCCGTAAACCAACAGCCCTGGGAAAATCGGATTGCGAAAGAAAAGGCCGATCACCAAAAACATTGCGCCGTAACCAAAGCAGGCCAGCACCGACAAACAAACGTAAGTTATCGCTTGCCCCAGCTTGCCGCTGGCAAAGAGGTTGTCGAGATAACCGCGCGCTGAATAAAAGAACAGCAATGAGGCCAGCGTTGAGGCGCCGAATAAAATCACGCTCGCCAGCAAGCCTGAGAGGTATTTGCCGAAGACCAGCACTTCGCGGCGCACGGGCGCAAGGAAGTAATAGTGCAGCGACTTGTCTACGATCTCGCCGCGAAAGAGATTCATAAATACCCACGCGCAGCCGAAAAACACAATCGTCCGCAAGATCAAGGCTTCAAACAGATTGGCGAAGATCACGTCCGACTCAGCGCCGCGCCGGATGTCGCGCGCCGTTTCAGGATAAAGCGCGAGCGCCGCGAACATTGCTACCGGCACGGCAGCGAGCAGGTACATCAACAGTGCGCGCTTGCCCCAGAAGTTTTTGCGAAACTCCAGCCGCAGGATTGCACTGATTTGCCGCAGCCAGAGCGCGGTGTCGTTCGTTTGCGCGAGCGGTTTGATTGCTTGAGCAATTTCCATAATGGGCTACTTGATTAAGTAGTGATAGACCGCGTTCAAGTCGTCATCCACGGGCGTGACGGCTTCGAGATTCAAGCCTTGCTCGACCACCATTTGATTGAGCAGCGCGTAAAATGCATCGGGGTTGCGCGTCTTGATGAATACGCCGTGGCGGTCTTCGTGAAGTTGCGCTTCGACGATGTGGGTTTCGGCGAACATGCGCGCGGCGAGTTCGCTGGCGCGGTCGCAACGCACCATGATTTGCAGCGGATGTTCCAGCATCTCAGCGCGTACCCCATCAGCCCCGCGCGCGCCCCCTTCAGCCAAAATATATCCGTTGTTAATCAATACGACGCGGTCAGACATCGTGTCGAGTTCGTGCAGGATGTGGCTCGACACGATCAGGTGTAAGCCCGCCGCCGCCAGTTGGCGAAACAGCGCGATGGTTTCGGCGCGCGCCATCGGGTCGAGTCCGTTGAGCGGTTCGTCGAGAATCATCACTGCCGGATCGTGTGCGATGGATTGCGCCAGCCTGATGCGTTGCCGCATGCCTTTGCTGTAACCATCCACCTTGCGCCGCGCCGCATCGCGCAGGCTCACGCGCTCAAGCGCACGCCACGCGCGGGCTTCAGCGTCTTTCTTGGCAAAACCGTGCAACAGCAAAAATCCGTAAATGAATTCATAGCCCGTCGCGCCGCGCGGAAACGAATCGAACTGTCCGCAATAGCCGACGGTGCGAAAGAGTGTTTGCGGGTCGTCGGGCGCGATGCCGAGAATCGTGAGCCTGCCGCGCGTAGGTTGAATCAAGCCCGTCATCAGATTCATCAACGTCGTCTTGCCCGAACCGTTCGGCCCAACGAGTGAGGTGATGCCGGGCGCGATGGTCAGGCTGACGCGATTAACGCCGAGGATTTCGCCATAAAATTTCGAGACGTTTTCAAAAATGATGAGGTTGTTCGCTTCCATCACGACACCACCTCATACGCGCGCAACTTGCGCGAGATCATCCACAAGCTCACGAGTGCGAAACACATCAAGCCGACCCATATTTCCCAAGTAGCGAATGTGAATTCCGGCTTATTGCCGAACAAGCGCGAAGTCATTTCGCCCAGCAGGAAAGCGATGTTGAACAGGAACCCGCGTTGGGTGCGAAAGATGTCTGTCATCGCTCCGGCAATAGGCGTAGGAATGACGAAGATCGCAAACAGCGCCGCGCTCGCCGCCGTACGCCATTTAATCCAGGCTGAGAAAGCCATCGCCAACAGCGTCCAACTGATGCTCCACGCCAAGCTACTAATCAGGATGGCGCGGGCAATCCACAGGTTGTTGCCAAACCAACTGCCGCCTGCCAGATAGCTTTGAAACAGAAACAACAGCAAGCCGGGAATCCAGGTGATCGAAGACCACACGATCAACAGCACCGAAGCCTTGCCTGCGGCATATTCCCACCGCGTGAAAGGCCGGCTCAGATAAAGCGGCAGCGCGTTATTGGCCAAGTCGCGCGACAGCAATACCGGCCCGTTCACCACCGTGAACAGAAAGCCCAGAATGGTTTGTATCCAGATCAGAATGCCGAAAAATTCCGGCGTGATAGGAATCGCCACGCCTGCTGGCAACCCCAAAATCTCCAGCGCGCTGACGTTGTGGTTGAGGTAAATCAAAATCGTATAAGCCAGCGGCGCGATCAGGCACGCGACTAAAAAGCCAATGGCGAATTTCGATTTGAATACGGTCTCGTAGGCATAACGCGGCAACACCAGAAAGCGCGACCACGCCGGCGTCAACGGTCCGTCATAAGGTTTGTAACTGTGTTCGTATACGGCCATTCGTTTGTCGGTTGTCGGTTGTGATCCGCAATCCCAAATCTCAAATCTGCAATCTCAAATCTGCAATCACTTGGCAAAATAGCCCGCCTTGCCGCGCAACGTAACTTTGCCTATGCGCTTTTCGACTTCGGGTTTGAGTTTGACGTGAATGTTGCGAAACCCCGCGCCGGTATTGGTTGAAACGTAACCCAACGCGTAACGCGCCCGCATCCGGTCAATGGTTTCGCCGAGGCGTTCGCTGACGTTTTCGGTTTCGGCCTTGATGATTTCGCCGCCGGTTTGCTCGGCGTAAGTGAACATATTGCCCGAACCTTTGGGGCGACCAACCCAGTCAATCAACTTGCCTTCTTTGGTTTGCATCATTACGCCAAAGACCGAGATGTCGTTCTCAAATAATTGATCGAGCGCCTCTTTTTCGGTATGCGCCGCGCGCGTAGGTTTGTTGGGCAGATTGTCGCTCAACCACAAAATCACGCGGCGATGTTTCGGCTTGGCATCGGCTTGCATGTAATCCGACGCCCGCCAAACGGCTTCGTTAAACAGCGCGAGTTGTTCGGGCGCATCCATTTGCGAAGCGTTGACGATGGCGTCAAACACGGCGATGCGGTCGCGCGTGAACGATTGCAACAGCAGGATGCGGCTTGAATAGGCCGCCACCGCGATTTCGTCGTGCGGTTTGAAATGTGCGATGGCTTCGAGCGCGCCGGTTGCCAGCCGCTTCAACACCGGTTGCGACGTATCGGTCAAATCAAAGAGCAACACGACTGATAGCGTCAGCTTGTCCTGACTAAAAAACGTAACGTCCTGTGCGACGCCGTTTTCTTCGACAATGAAATCTTCGGGCTTCATGCCGCCGACGACTTTGCCGTCAGACTGTCGCGTGACTTGCGTGTCTACGATGACCAACTCGGTCGAGACGCGCACCGGTTCATCAGGTTCGGGCGTTTGCGCGAATCCGTTCATCGCACCGCAAAGTAAAAGAACAACTAACCAACGATTCACAATAAATGCTCCGGGGAATTGAGATAAAACACTTCAGAGAAGAAGAGAGAATACGGACCAAACGGAAATAACGGAACAGACGGAAACAACAACAGGCAAAGCGTTTTCCGTTTGTTCCGTTATTTCCGTTAGTTCCGTATTCTCTTTCTGAAGCGGCGTCAATTATCCATCGCTTTGAGGAAGATGTCTTCTAACGAATCGCGTTTGAAATTCATGCGGCGAATTTGCACTTGGTTGCGTGCGGCCAATGCGTAGACATCGCGCAACTCAAAGCCTTCCTGCAATACGAGCTTCAGGCGTTCGGCGTTGCTGAAAGCATATTCGCATCCCAGCGCACCCAACTCGTTGACGAAGCCTTCGTTGACGCCGCGCGTTTCCATTTCAATGAACTTGCGATTGGCCCGGCGTTCGGCTTCGAGGTCGCAATGCGCCGCGATGTTTCCGTCTTTCAGAATCAAAATCTCGTCGCAGCACTCTTCGACATCGCGCAACAAGTGGGAAGACAACACGATGTTGGCTTTGCCCGAATCACGCACTTCACGAATCAATTCGATCATGCGTTTGCGGGCGGGCGGGTCTAACCCATTCGTCGGCTCATCCAAAAAAATCAGTCGCGGGCCGTGAACGATGGCTTGCGCGAGTTTGGCGAGTTGTTTCATGCCTAGGGAATAACCACCGAGTTCACGGTAACGCGCTTCGCCCAAGCCGACATAAAACAGCGCCTCGTGCGAGCGTTCGAGCGCAGCTTCGCGCGGCAAGCCTGACAACTCGCCCATCAGCCGCACGAAATGCACCGCGTTCATATTCGCAATGAATGAGTCGCGTTCGGGCATATAGCCGATGAAGGTGCGCACGGCTTTGGCTTCGGTGCGAATATCCTTATCCAGCAAACGTGCCGTGCCAGAAGTCGGTTGATAAAAGCCCAGCAACGTATGAATCAAGGTTGTCTTACCTGCGCCGTTCGGACCAAGCAAACCGATGCAACGTCCGCGCAAGGCGATGTTCAGACTGTGCAGGATGGTGCGTTTGCCGAGGTCTACGCGCAGTTGGTCGAGTTCGATGACAGGATGATTCATAGGAAAAGAAAAATTTGAAATGGCGAAGCCAGTGGAGTGCGGTGTCGCAGCCGCCGCACTCCACTGGCTTCGCCAATTTTACCTGCTCGCCATTTTTTCTGTTGGCACCAAATTGAAATTGCCGTGGATGCCGTTGCCTTCAATCGAAACGCCGCCGTTGCCAATGCGCGCTTCATATCTGCCGTGCTTTTTCTCTTTTACGGCAACGTTCAGCAATTCGTTGTTGACCTGACCGCTGTGCCCGCGAATCTCTATGTCGGCGTTGACCGCGTCGGCAAAGCGAAAGTCAAGATTGCCGTTGATGTCCTGTATTGCCAAACCTTTCGTCAGATTGGCCAAGGTCACATCCAGATTGCCGTTGACATCTTCGAATACGCCATGATTCATCACCCTCGCGGCTTTGAGATTGCCGTTCAATCCATCAATCATGAGTGCTTTATCTATTTCGCCAATGGTGATGTTGCCGTTAGTGTTGTGAGCGTGAAAGACCACGTTGCGCGGCAACTTTAACTCTAAACGCTGGCGTTCTTCGTTACTTGAACTTAGACCCGCCCAGAGGCTGAGGTGGCGATTTTTGCGAATTTCAATTTCGAGGCTGTCATTCTCACCCAGCCGCATCCGCACATTGCGTTCGTCAAAGTCTTCGGCTTTGCGCACGGAGCGGATGAGATAAACTTCGGCTTTGTCGGTGTCACTGGTCGTCACGTCAAGCTTGCCATTGATGCCGTAGACATAAACTACTGCGCCGGGCTTTAAGGTGAAATCTTTGCGAATCTCCTGTTTGACGGCGAAGTCAATTTGATCGGCAGCAACAGCCTCGGGCTTGGCGACAGCGTCGGTTGCTTTCGCTTCTTTTACGGCGGCAGCGTTGCCTGACACAGCGCGCGTTTGCACGTAACGCGATAGAAGCGAAAGTCCTACGAGGGCGAGCGCCAAGACGAGCGCGAGAGTTTTCATTCGATTCATAAGTTTTGCCTTTTGAGAGGGGGAGTTTCCACCGTGCAAAAACGCTTACGCCAACTGGTGGAATGAGGTTCCCACCGATTGGCGTGAAATGTGTGACGCGAATTTTAGTCTACGATTTTTATTTCACTTACCTTGCGGTCTGCGTCGAGATGAACTTGTAAGCCGTAATGCACAGGGTCTTTGAACGGCATGCCCAAATCAACTTTATAAGCGAGTGCCGTCGGATATTCCTTGTCAGCCGCGCCAAGCTGGCGTTGCGCTTCTTCAGCGGTTTGGCCGATGAGGGTTTTGCCCGCGACGAGGCTTTCGCACATTCTGCCGCGCACCCGCGCATCGCTCTTGATCCACGTCGCCGAATCAAACGAATGATTATTGCCGCAAGCAATAAAAAAGGCGCTAAAAGCCAATACGAGATTGATTTTCTTCATGGGATGGTTGGTGAAAAACGCTTACGCCAAGCGGCAGAAAGTTGATTCTGCCGCTTGGCGTTTTGCGTGAATGTTTTATTTGAGGATGTAAAGCAGGATTAAATCC
>JANNUY010000335.1:0-2438 GCA_031414155.1 Acidobacteriota bacterium | reverse complement strand
TCGTCAGTTTCGATGTGAACGGTCGGCATAAACTTACTCCCGTGATTATTAC
Organism: Acidobacteriota bacterium; assembly: GCA_031414155.1. Classification (GTDB taxonomy): domain Bacteria; phylum Acidobacteriota; class Blastocatellia; order RBC074; family RBC074; genus JACPYM01. The sequence goes on along the minus strand of JANNUY010000335.1, from coordinate 2,386 downwards.
GATGTAGCGAGCATAACAAAGCACGCTTGCCAATTCGAGGGAGCATCGCCAGTGGGTAAATGATTTCTTTCCTAAGTCGCTACTTTGGTCGAAGCGGATCGCGACGCCAAAATGAATCTGAATACTCCTGTTGCGCTAGAAATGGCGGCTTGAGGAGAGGGTCACCTCGAGAACGCTGTACCTTGTAAAACGCTTGCACGCGCGCTGGAAATACCAGATAGCGTCTTTTACGATAGGTAATAACTCGATAGTGCTGGCCGAAGATATACTTCAGCCGAGGATGTAATGGGATTTGTGGCGTCAGCAATAGTTGGCCGCGTTCAAAGCGCACCGTCCCATAGCTCACGCGCGCAGGGCAGGGAGCATCGGGAATAAAATACGCAATGAAGCCCGCGTTGGGTGCCCAGATCAAGAGCCATTCATTCCCTCCTTCGTCACTGGCATGATAAACGCCGGCTTCTGGCAAATTGAGTAAAGCTGCCGCTTCGCGTTGAATGGCTTCTTGACGCTTTGCGACGAAGGCTTCCGTTTCAGGGGTGCAATCATCAAGCTGTATAGGATTGGATGACTGCGCCCAGCCTATTGCGGGCATCGTGAGCAGAACAAGCATAACCACATACGTCCAAGACGCACCCCACACAAGTAGATTCAGAGGAAATTGTTTTTGCATGACTTCTACCTAAGGTAGTTACTGCTTCCGTCCCACCTGCGCAGCCATCGCTTTTGCCTTTCCCACGATCTGATCTTCCAGCGCCGGAGTCCACGTCGTCGGATGGTCATAATAAATCATCGAATCAACCACTTCGTAACCGCCTTCCTGATACATCCGCGCCGAGGGGATATAAGCCATGACTTCGTTGGCGTAACCCAACACCATCAAGCCTTTCTCTCCCAACTCTTTTTTGAGGCGCAGCGCGTAATCGGTGACGACTTCGCCGCCCAGCGCGATGAGCGTGAAGTTCGCGCCGAGTTGTAGCGCGTGAATCGGATAAGGATAAGACATGGGCAATTTGCCTTCGCGGTCTAGGCGCGCGAGCCAGCGTGTGGCGAGGCGCTGTTTGAATACGTTGCCGTCGGACTGCATCGCCTTGAGTTCTTCGCGCGTAGGCAGTTTCGCATACGCTAGCGGAATCGTGGCGAAGGCCGTCTTGAAACGTCCCGCGAGTTTGAGGCGTTCGCCTGACAAGGCTCTATCAACAGCGGCGGCGAGCGAGTTGCCGTGCTGTTGGCCGTATTCAACCGTGCCGCGCGGGTTGGGATTGATGTCTGCGCCGCAACCCATCGCAAACATCGCGGTCACGCCGGGGTGCCCACGTTCGGCCTGAGAAGTTTCAAACGCGGCTTGCGCGAAGCCGGAGTAATCGCCGCTCACGGCCATGATCTTGTCGGTCAGCGTCGTGTTGTGACAGGCGTAAGCGAAAAATACGCCGCGCAATTTGCCGTCGAGCGCTTCGACGATGAGCGTAGGGATGTCGTGGTCTACGACGCCTTGCGGGTTGAGGCCGATCTTGATTGCGCCTTGCGGCGTGCGTTCGCGGCGATTGATGGCGAAGCTGCCCGTGCCGTGCGCGAGCGAGATGTTGGCGGGCGCGAGGTCGCGGATCGCCGCACCAATGACTGCAATAATGCGTTCGTGCAACAGCTTGGCATACGCCGTCACGCGCGCGGCCTGTTCGGCGTCGAGGTCATAAGCGCCGATCAAGTTTGAGCGCACAATCGGCGCAGTGTGCGTGTGCGACGAAGTCAGCAGTAACTGTTCGCGCCGCAAACCGTATAGTTTTTGCGCGGCGGCGACGATGGGTTCGGCGACTTCTTTCGAGATGCCTAACAGGTCGGTGGTGACGATAACGACGCGAAAGCCGCGTTCGTCTTCGAGCGCGAGGGCTTTGGCGTGCAGGTCGTGCAGCTTGCCTTCCGACGGTTTGGTGCGCGCAGCATACCCCGACAACCACGTAGGCTGTTCAGGTGTGATGGCAGCGCGGGCAAATCCGGCTTTGAGCGGCTTGGCATACGCGACCGAACAGAACAGCGCGAGAGTAAGTGAGAGCAAAAGTGTTTTCTTCATGGGTGTTAAAGAGAGAATACGGAACAGACGGAAATAACAGAACAGACGGAGCCTGCGAATTTAGTTAAAACCATTCCGTTTGTTCCGTTATTTCCGTCTATTCCGTATTCTCTCTTTCCTCATTTGAGTTATGTGTTATTTGATTTTCAATACACGCTTGGCGTTTCCGTAAAGCATTTTTCTCACGGCCATCTCATCAGGTGCGAGCCGTTGGATGGCAGCAATCATCCGGCTGCCGCAGCATTCTTTGACTTTGGTATCTATGTCTTGGCAATCGCTGCCGTAAAGCAATTTGTTCTGATGGCGCGCGAGAAAGCCGCG
>JANNUY010000334.1:0-4621 GCA_031414155.1 Acidobacteriota bacterium | reverse complement strand
CGAGTTAGCGAATCGTCTTGAATCCAAAAACCGAAGGGCGCGAACTCTCATAGAAAGTTCGCGCCCTTCGGTTATTTTTGTGTGCTATCGCTCAAGCGCGGGAGTTAATCGTTTCAAAAACCGGCGTCGGTTCAGGCGTGTAATCAAAGCTCGGCACCGCACCTGACAACAACAGATCGGCGAACTGTTGCGCGAGATGCGGCCAGTTATAAGTGCGTTCAACCAGCGCGCGTCCGGTTTCGCCGCTGTATTCCGCCACTTTCGGGTTCGACAAATAATGATCAATCGCGGCGGCGTAACTGACCGCATCATCGGCAAAAGCGACCCAGCCTTGTCCGAGGCGCATCACTTCGGTCGTTCCCGTGCTGACAATCGGTTTGCGCAGCGCGGCGTATTCAAACAATTTCAACGGACAGGAGCCGTTCGATACGGCGTCGTGTGTGAAAGGCAACAGGCAAACGTCCATGCCCGCCACGTAATTCATGGCTTCGGGGTAAGGCACTGCGCCAGTGAGTACGACATTGGTCAGGCGCAGTTGTTCGACTTTTTGCTTGATGACTTTCCAGCGGCGTCCGCCCCCGACGAGCAGGAACGTGACATGGCGCATGCGCTGCGCGAGTTGCAGCACGAGATCGAAATTCACCCAGTATTCAAACGCTCCGACAAAACCCACGGTCGGGCCGGAATGTTGCGCGCGCCAGGCGCTGCCGTCGGCGTGATCGAGTTCTGCAAGGTCTGCGCCGTTGGGCAACATCAAGACTTCGCGTTTCATTTGATCGGCTAGTACGCTCGACGCCACCGTCACCGTAGTGGCTTTTTCCAGCATGCGGGCTTGCGCGGCGCGCGCGGCGGCGACTGCGCCAATACTCGCCAACATATCGTGTTCACCCTCCAGCATCGCTACCAGATCGTCGGCCAAATCGAAATGCGTACGGCACTCGACATTATTCAGCAACGGAAACTGCGGCAGGTTATAGGTCATCAAGACATCAATCTTTTCTTTCTCGATGAAACGCCGCACTTGGCTAACCGAGCTAACCGACAACAAGCCTTTCTTAAGCAGCTTGGTACGCGGCACCCAGACTTTCCAAAACGCGCGCAACGAACGCGGCGCGTAAAGTTCGCTCAAGGTCAAACCAGGGGGTAACTCTTCGACGTGATTCGAGAGGTCGGTCGAACTGATGTCGTCCAACCCCATCGGCGGGGCTGTCAACACAAAGACCTGATGGCCTTGACGACAAAGTTGGTTAACCAGTTGGTGATAGCGACTGCGATTGGCAGAACGCCAGCGGGCTAGATATGGGAATAAAATTTTCATGGACTGTTTGCGTGTCGTTTGTGAACGTCACGAGGGACGTTAGGTCAATACGCTGTCTTGCTTTTCAGTGGGGGATTGCTGTGACAGCTACAGCAAACAACTGCAATCAACTCTTTGGTCTGCTTAGTTATTTAGCCTGCTTAATTGGCGCGCATTGTCGAACCTCAACGTCCGGCGCGCAACCAACCGCGTCTGAGGGTGGCAAGTCCGAAACTATAGAGCCACATTGCGCCATAACGCGGCACTGCCAGCAGATCACGGCAATAACGCAGCGGCTCTTCGACAAAGGCCGCGCCGCCCAAATAATAGGCCGCATCCAGCGCCAAGCCAGTCGCCATCACCAACGCCAAACCTTGCCCAAAGGCTCCTAAGCAAAGAGCTAAAATCAATACGGCAAAGCGCAGCGCCATCAGTAACATCTTCGGTCGCAGGAATAACAACCAAAGCAAAAACCACGCGCTCAAACCGCCGCGCGTCAACGCCTGAAAGATCGCCGCTGGATAATCGCGCAACACTTGCAACTGCCCTTGCAACCAGCGCGCGCGTTGGCGCGAAGCTCCCGCCGATTGTTGCGGTTTGGGGTCAATAATTTTAGCAGCGGGGGAAAAACGGACGCGTATTGAATGCGCGGCCAACAAACAATCAAGTTCTAAATCTTCGGCTAACGTATGAAGGCGCGGGGCTAATTGCGCGAGCAAAGAGGCTTGAAAAACCATGCCGGTGCCGCGTAACGGAACCGACCAACGCAGCCTCTGACGCGCTTCGTCGTCAATGCGTTGCATCAGAACTTCAGACCAACCTGCGAGACGGCCTGCACGATTGACGGCCTGCGGAGCGACAAAGCCCTGTACGACTTGTGCGCCGCTCATCACCGTGCGCCGCAACGCCGCCAAACTGCCCGCCACCAACCGCGTATCGGCATCAAGAATGATCAAGTAATCGCTATCAACCCAGGCGGCGCGATATGTATTCAACCACCACGCCAGCACTGCGCCTTTGCCCAGCGGCCCGTCGTCCCGCGGCGCTACACGCGCTCCGGCAAGGGCGGCTTCGCCCTCCGTGTCATCGGTGCAGCGATCTGCCAGCACCCAAATGTTTACGTCAGGCCACTCATCTATATGTTCGCGTAAGGCATGAATCGTCGGCCCAATCGTACCGGCTTCGTTGCGTGCAGCAATTAGAATTGTGCCGCGCGGGGCTTTGATACTTACTTCATCCTGTACCTCATCTGGGCCGCGCGGAGCTTTCACTGCGCGCAAACACAGCAGCACGAAACGCAACATGCTGTCCCAAATCAGGATTGTCCCTACAACAGCTAACCAGAACATAGGCTAGAACAGATATGCCAAACCCAGGTGTGAGCTAATGTGATTCGGCGGAAAAAGTTCGCGGGGCTGCCAAATAGCAGCCATGTGTAATAGTTCTGTAGAGCCAGCACTTCACTGTGGCGTTTGAAGTCGCCCTATTTTTACAGTACCCAACGATGAAAAACTTGAAGTGAAACTGCTCGCATAGTAGCTCTATAATCTTTCGAATCGGCTGCTTTAACAGCCACTTGAGGGAGAAAGTTTAGAGCGTGAGGGGTACAAAATTAAACCGAGATGGAGTCTAGCCCATAAGCCGGAAAACGGTCAACACTCCGACGGTCAGCGGCGAGTGCGTTTTTACACAAAGAATCAAAGGCTAGTGCCGGAGCTTTAAACAACCGGCTAGGTGAAAGGTGCAGGCAATATGAGTGAACAAATTATCATTGGCGTTCCAGGCGTATGGAAGAACCCCGGCGAAATCGCCCAAGCCGTCGCGCAGCAAAATAAGGACTTGATGTTTGCCGGATTCACCTTGATGGATTCCGTCACGCAAGATGTCTCGTTCATCGAATGGCACGAACATGACCCGCGTCTCGTAGACGTGTTTGAAGCCCTCGGCCAGCCCTGGATCAACGAAAAAGATTTAGCCAACATCGCGCAACATCGCGGCACGCTTTGGGTGATGAGTTCTGATGTGTCGCTCACGCACGCACGGCAAATGATGAAAGTCGGCCAAACGCTTTTGCAGGCCGGCGGACTCGGCGTCAAGGTCGAAACCTCTGGCGTCGCACATAGCGCGCAACGCTGGCAGGCATTGGCGAATTCAAATTCAACTGACACCATCTCGCCGATTTATTGCGCCTTCGTCAATTTGGTTGAAGGCGAGGAAACCGATTATTCATGCGGCATGCATAATTTCGGTTTGCCGGATGTTTCCCTGCCCAAACAAGCCGATAGCGCGACCGCCGCGCAAGTGTTGCATCAGTTCAATCAGTACCAACTCAATGTGCTGCCCCAGTTCAATGACGACGACATTTTCAGCCTGGAAGAAAACATGCCGCGTTATAGTTTGCACTTCGAAGCCTGTGAGAAAGCCGAGCCGGAACATCCGTTTTATAACCCCTTTGGCCGCTGGCATCTGACGCCCCAGTGACTGGGTTGATGACCGGTTTTAATTATTCTCTGATTGACAGAATAAATTGGCGCGTGGTTCTATGCCCACGCTGTAAAAGCTCTTTAAGCCTCCACGGCGTTCTCACAAGCGTAACCGCTTCGCCTTACCCACTTTCTCCCACGAAGCCCATCGCATCCAACGCCGCCGTTCTTTTTCCCAGTTTTTTTTAAGCTCTTTCGGTTTTCTCATCCCAAAAATCCATTGATGTTGATCTTCCCCTTGAAGATCGCCTTTTAACACAGCAGTTGCGCATCCTTGCTCCCTTGCGCGCCCTCCTGTGTCAGAACCCCGTTTCTGCCCCTCCCCCTAAGCAATCTGCTTGCCCCGCCAAGTGAAGCGGTACGTGTGTGTTCACCACCTCCGCTCAAGCATAAAGACCAAATAAGGCAAAAAAGAGGAGTCATAAATCATGAAAGCGGAATTGAAACGCGCGCTGGGTTTCGCGTTACTGTGTATGGGCTGGCTGGCCGCCCTCAATCTTTCGATACAAGCAACCTCGGTCATCATTCCTTCTGACGAAGAAATGCTCGTCGGCGCGCGCGCCGTCGTACGCGGCCAAGTCACCAACGTGACCAGTGGTTACGACGAAGCGCATCGAGGCATCTTCACTTATGTCACGCTTAACGTCAGCGAAATCATCAAAGGCCAGTTGGTCAAAGGCGAAATCGTCATCAAGGAACCCGGCGGACAGTGGGGCGAACGCGGCTCTATCATTTTCGGCACGCCGCAATTCACCGTGGGCGAACAAGTGCTGCTTTATCTGGATACCTGGCCCGATGGCAGCCTGCGCGTTTATCAATGGTTCCTCGGCAAGTCGATCGG
>JANNUY010000333.1:0-2524 GCA_031414155.1 Acidobacteriota bacterium | reverse complement strand
GTTGGAGTTGGGGTCGGCGTTGGCGTCGGTGTCGGCGTTGGGGTCGGTGTTGGCGTTGGTGTTGGGGTCGGCGTGGGTGTCGGCGTCGGTGTCGGCGTTGGTGTTGGGGTAGGCGTTGGCGTCGGCGTTGGTGTCGGCGTCGGTGTTGGGGTTGGCGTCGGCCCGGTAAATAGTAAATCCACCGCATTCGATTCCTGTCCGTTCGGCCCGAACAAACGCAATTTCACGAGTCCACGCCCTAACAACGCAAAAGGCAATTCGACATTGAGTTGATCGAGTGCCGCAAAACCCGGCGCTTCGCCGACAAAAAGCGGCGATAAGTTCAAATCACTCACGCCGACGGTGATGCCGTCGGGCGCGCGCCGAATGCCACAGGCATACATGACCAAAAACATCTTCTCGCCGTCTTTGATGTCAATGGTTTGATTCACCTCTTCATAAACCAACTCGCCGTTCAGCTTAAGCCGCAACAAGACTGCGGCGGGTAATCCGCTCCCGCTCGCGTTGGCCGTAAAAATCGCTGGAGCCGTATCCGTCACCGTAATCGTTCCGTTCAGCATCGTACCGTTGCTCGCCACGACTCTCACTGTCGCCGTACCCAATGCCGTGCCGGTCGGGATGGCAAAATTGATCTGCGTCGGTGAGACAAAGAATAGTGGGGCGAGCGTGTCGTTGATGCGCACCGTCGTGCCGCCCAATTCAGTCGGTAACGGCAGGGTTTGCGCGATGAATACGCCGGTCGCCATATTCGCACCGAAGGCTGCCGCGATGCTGTCAGGCGACAACAACGGCGCATAACTTGCGGCTGAAACCGCTACGACATCGTTCTGCCCGCTCGCCTGCCAACGTTGTGGCGTTTGCAAAATGAACAACGTCAGAACCGCAAGTGTGAGCGCCGCGAAACTTCCTGCGCGCTGAAAAGGAAATCGCTTGAACATGGTCTTTACTCCAATCAGTAAGTGGGGAGAGGTTATGAGTTCTAAGGTGAAAGTTGCGACCGACGAATTGCCAAGGGAGTGAACAAAAAAACTACTACTTTCTACACCAGCCGACTCCAAAGAAGCAAATTTTCGCGGCATCATCAACTGCCGCACTTGAGCAATCCATGTCGTTTTTATTTGCTGTCGTTTTATTTGCTCGCCAAAAACCAAACGGATTCAACCTGCTCGGCGCAAGCTGAATCCGTGATTGAAAGTACAGCAGGCTTTCCAACTTGCTGCTGAAATTGTCTAGCGAATCGCTGCCTAGTCCCAACACCAACCTAATTGAAAGATATTCGCCGCCGTCACAACGCCCGCCTGAACACTGACCGCATCGCGTCGCAAAGCACGCCGAATCAGCGGAATCAACGCATCGGCTTCCGCTAAAAATCCGTCGTGACCGTGTGACGATTGCAACACTTCATAGTTCACGTTGACGCCTGCGTCATCCATTCGTTCGCTCAACGCGCGTACGTCAGCTTCAGGAAAAAGCCAGTCCGACGAAATGCCGACAAGCAACGTATTCGCCTGAATGCGCTGCAACGCCGCCGCTTCTGTCGCATAACCGCGCGCGAGATCGAAATTATCCATCGCCTTCGTGATCGTCACATAAGCCGCCGGATCAAAACGCCGCGTGAAAATCTCGCCCTGATGATCGAGATAACCGCCAATGTCATAACGACCGTTCGCGTCGGCATGTGGGTCTTCGCCGTTGCGGTTCGGATTGCGTCCGTAACGTTCATCAAACAACCCGGCGGATTTATAAGACAGCATCGCTAAAGCCCGCGCCTGCGCTAGTCCGGCGTGCGGCGCATCGTCTTGATCGTAACGTCCGCCTTGCCATCTCGGATCATTCAAAATCGCCTGCCGTTGTAGGTGATTCAGCGCCAAGCCCAGCGCGTTGAGTGGCGCGGTTCCCACCGCCACACAGTGTTGAACGCGTTCAGGAAATTCGACTGCCCATTGCAAGGCTTGCATTCCGCCAATCGAGCCGCCGATGACGGCTTGCAGCTTTGCGACACCCAAATGATCGAGCAACGCGGCTTGCGCGCGCACCCAATCACGCACCGTCACAATCGGAAAGTCCGCGCCATACAATTCGCCCGTCGCCGGATTCAAATCGCGCGCTGAAGTCGAGCCGTAACACGAACCGATTATGTTAATGCCAATCACACAATCGCGTTCGAGGTCGAATACGTTATGCGCGCCGAAAAGCTGCGGCCACCAATCGGCGACGCGCGCCGAACCCGACAAGGCGTGACACACCAGCAAAGCATTGTCGCGCGCGGCGTTCAGCTTGCCATACAGCGCGTAATGCAGCCGCAGTTCCGGCAAGCATTCGCCCGACGCCAACTTGAAGTCAGGCAAAACAAAATCACCTTCCAACGACGGCTGAATGGTTTGCTCTATTTGTTTACTCATAAACTGGGTACGCGCGCGTCCTCGCGCGCTCTCCTGAATTACGGCGCACTCAGTTGAAAGAAAAGAAGGTACGCGCGCGATGCGAGCGCGCGGGGACGCGCGCGTACCCAGGAAAATTTACT
>JANNUY010000332.1:0-3010 GCA_031414155.1 Acidobacteriota bacterium | reverse complement strand
GGCGCGATGACGGCAATTTATCGCATGACCTTTCAAGGCTGGGATGTGCAAAAGGCTTACAGTGAAATGAAGGACTACGATTTTTATACGCGCTGGGGGCACGAACCCATCAAGACTTTCGTCTTTGATTATTGGACGAATCTGCAAGCTCAACGCAAAGAAGCCGCCGCCCAAGCGCCGCCTGCGACGGTCGTTCCTTAAAGACGCCGATAGATTTTGTTCGCCCCGAAGCCCCGATTTACCGCAATTCAGTTTGGCGTGAAGCGCAATCCGAGCCGATTCGTTTCACCGCCATCAGCCGCAAACGGTCCAGTCATTTTTGAGATTCTGGCGAAGCACCCCGACTTCAAGCCACGGAGGTAATTCTTTTGTCACGTCAGATAAGTCTGAGTTTTCTCTTTCTTTTGCTCATCGGTTTTAGTCGGTCGAGCGATGCACAAATCCAACAGCGCGTGGTTGACCTGATAACTGGTGCGGGCATCCCGGCGGTTCGGATTCGCTTTGAAAGATGGTGTGTAAATTCAGACCTGCGAGGCCTAACGCTTTCTACCGGTGAGCAGGTTACGGACAGTAATGGTGCTTTCATCTACTTCGATGATCGGCAATTGATCCCTCCTTGTGCTACCCATTTCACCTTTGAGAAAGACGGCTATCGTTTCTCAAATGGTCGAACTTTTCTTGTCAATCTGAATCCCGTCTATTTCGGTACGACGTTGCCAACGTTCGCCGTAACCTCTGCTGCCAGCTTTCTTGCCGTGCCACCGCCACCGCCACCCCCGCCGCCTTCACCAATTCGGGTGCCGCCTTCGGTGGACGGATTTTTTCCTGAAAATTGGTTCCGTTATCCCGTGATTACCGGCGGAATGATTGGCGTTATCTTTGGCAAGGATTTGGCTACGCAAACTGAAAGCGCGCGAACGCAACCGCTGCCTGGTTCTTTAGCCGGACGTGTCGTCATTATCAAAAAATCGGATGGCGGATTGATCGGAGCGCAGATGCTTTATGTGTCGCCTACGCAAATCAACTTTGTCGTACCTGACGGCATTCCGCTGGGCAGTTCGATAGTGCAAGTGCATAAAGGCAACGAGATCACTCACGCAGCCTTTGTTGATTCAAAAGATATTTTCCCCAGCCTTTTCAGTGTGAACGCCAACGGCGAGGGCGTATTGGCTGGTTACGTATTAGGCGTAAAACCTGACGATTCGCGGCGCATCGTTCCAATTCAACGTTATGACAGCGCGCAAAATCGCTACGTGGCAGCGCCGGTAGAGTTTGGCCCGCCTGACGAAAGATTGTTTCTAGTTTTATACGGGACAGGTTTTCGCCGATGGACTGATCTTAGCAAAATTGCGGTTACCGTAGGCGGCACAGCAGGCACAGTCACTTATGCCGGATCGCAGCTTGTGTTGGCAGGACTCGACCAAATTAACTTATTATTGCCGCGCACGCTGGCGGGGCGCGGCGAAGTCAACATCGAATTCAAAATCAATAACATCGTCGCCAACACCGTCACCATAGCTTTCAAATAGATTGTCAAAAAAACAATTGTGTTTAGCAGAGGAAAACTATGCTTACATCACAACTCGAACTCGTCATGGCGCAAGTGCGCCCGTTGAGTTGGCCTGATAAATTACGGCTCATACAGTGGATGGCTGAAGACTTGCAACCTGCGGCAGCTTTGGCAGCCCCCGTTACTGAAACGGCGTCAAGCTATGTTTCGTTTTTGGGTGCAGGTCGTGGAAGTTTCACGACGCCTGAAGAAGCTGAAGCCTTTTTGCGGCAGGAGCGTGACGCGTGGGAAAATTAAGCGCCACGCTCGGCACGCGGGTGTATTGCGACGCCAACGTCTTCATCTATGCGCTGGAAGGTTACGCCGCTTACGCTCTGTTGCTGCAAGCCTTATTACAAGCAATGGATGCACACGAAATAACAGTCGTCACCAGCGAGCTTACCGTCGCGGAAGTTTTGGTTAAGCCGCTACGCGATGGCGATAAAGTGATGCAGAAAAAAATATCGGAGCTTTCTTACCCCTAGCACGGCCCTCGAAATATGGCCTCTGACAAGAGCCATCCTCGAACAAGCGGCTGGGATTCGCGCTACCAGCAAGATTAAGCTGCCCGACGCTTTTCACTGGGCCACCGCGTTGCAGGCAAGCTGTGATTCTTTTCTGACCAACGACAACGGCTTCAAATCGCAAACCGGTTTAACGACCCATCTACTTTCCGACCTCATCAATTGGTAACGCTTCTATCAAAGCGATAAGCCTCATGATTGACCTTGCCCAACACCCTTCACTCGGCTCGGCCTTGCGCGCCGCAATGGCCGAATTCGCCGACGAAACTTGTCTAATCGAAGCCGACCGCGAACGCGAAAATCATCGCTGGACGTATCGCCAATTCAATGAAATCGCTTTGCCTTTAACTAGGTTTTTACAAACATGCGGTTTCAAAGCCGATTCGCGCGGCGCGATTATTATGACGAATCAGTCGCGCTGGCTGGCGTCGGCTTACGCAATCTTTTATGCAGGCGGCGTCTTGGTTCCACTCGATTACAAGCTCAACGCACCAGAACATTTGGCTTTGCTCAAACATTGCCAGCCCGAAGTTCTCATCACCGAGTTCCACCTGTGGCGCGCGATTACGCAATGCGAAGGCTTTGACGAATTGAAGATCAAGACTGTTCTCGTGACTGACGCGCCGAAAAAAGGCGACCTGCTCGGCGCGATCAAATGGGAAGACCCACAGGCGGAAGGCGAGCCGGAATTCATTGGACGCCAACGCAGCGACTGGGCTTGCATCGTTTATTCATCGGGCACGGGCGGGCGTCCGAAAGGTTGTGTGCTCACGCATAACAACTATCTCGAACAGTGCGCGTCGCTCACCTCGCTTTACGCCTTTTGGCCGGGCGCGAATTATCTGAGCATCTTGCCGACCAATCACGCGATTGATTTTATGGTGGGCTTTCTGGGGCCGTTCGTCTGCGGCGCGACAGTCGTTCACCTGCGCACGCT
>JANNUY010000331.1:0-13685 GCA_031414155.1 Acidobacteriota bacterium | reverse complement strand
GCAGCGGCAGGATGTGATTCACGATATGTGCCAGATTCACGCGCCGCGCCACGCGGACGGCGAAGCGAGCGGCGCGACATACGTAAATCGCGGCGTAGCACTCGGCGTGCGTCAACCTGTTCGACTGGCGCAAACACCCATCGGCAATGAAGACAGTTCTGTTTGGGCAGTCTTTGATGGCGAGATTTATAACCACCGCGAGTTGCGGCGCTTCCTGCAATTTTGCGGACATCGCTTTCGCAGTCATCATCCCTCAGAGGCATCCGCCGAAGTCGTCGTTCATCTTTATGAAGAACTCGGCGACAAGTGCGTAGAAAAATTGCGCGGCAGTTTCGGCTTCGCCGTGTGGGATAGCCGCAATGAAAAACTATTGCTCGCGCGTGACCGCGTAGGCCACAAGCCCATGCATTTTTTGCACGCGGGCGACACGATCATCTTCGGTTCTGAAATCAAATCCATCCTGCCCCATCCGCTGGTGCGGCGCGAGATCAATTACGAAGCCATCTCTGACTATCTTTCGTTCGGTTACGTACCTGACCCGAAGACGGCCTTTCGCGGTATCGAGAAACTGCCGCCCGGCCACACGCTGACTTACCAATACGGGCAAGTCTCAAAGCGTTGCTATTGGGATTTCAACTTCGCGCCATCAAATTCTATTGATGAACCCGTGCGCAGCGGGCGCGAATACGTCGCAGAACTGCGCGACAAGCTCAAAGAAACGATTCGCATTCGCATGCAAGGCGACGAGGCGACGGGCGCGCTGCTTTCGGGCGGACTCGATTCAAGCCTGATCGTCGGCACGATGGCGCAACTCAAGTCAGAGCCGGTCAAAACCTTTGCGATTGGTTTCACTGAAGCGGGCTTTGACGAACTCGAATACGCGCGCGTCGCGGCGCAGCGTTTCAATACCGACCATCACGAACACATTGTCGCGTCCGACACCTGCCGCTTAGTCGAAGAAATCGTCTGGCAGCACGACGAACCTTTCGCCGACGTGTCGAGCATCCCTTCCTATTTCGCCGCGCAACAGGCGCGCGCTCACGTCGGAGCCATCATCACGGGCGACGGCGGCGATGAACTTTTCGCGGGCTATGAAAGATATTCGCGCCATCAAGCGCGCAACCATTATCAACGCCTGCCCGCCGTCGCACGCAAGAATTTCGTATTGCCGCTGAGTTCCGCCTTGCCGCACGTCACGCCCGGCAAAAATTTTTTGCGCAACATCGCGCTCGATGATGCGGCGCGTTACGTTGACAGTTTGGCGATGTTCAGCCGCCAGCAAAAAAACTCGCTGTTCGGCGCGCACGCTACGCTGTGGCTCGGCAATTACGTTTCAGACACGGCGTTTATCAATCTGTTCAATACGCCTGACACTACGGCGAGCATTGAACGCATGATGTATCTCGACAGCAAAACTTATTTGCCGGGCGACCTGATGGCGAAGGTCAATCGCATGAGCGCCGCGCACGGCATCGAAACCCGCGCGCCGTTTCTCGATCATGAGTTGATCGAATTCGTGCAACGCATTCCCGCGTCGTTAAAGCTCAATGGCAAGCCTAATGGCAACACCAGCAAATACATTTTGAAGCAGGCCGCCAAAGGCCTCGTCCCCGAAGTCATCATTCAACGCGCGAAAAAAGGCTTTGGCGTACCGCTGCAACAATGGTTCAAAAGCGAGTTGAAAGACATGCTGATGGACACTCTAACCGACCAGCGCACGCGCGACCGTGGCTTGTTGAATCAGAACGCCATTCGCGCGCTGACCAACGAACACCAACTCGGACGCCGCGATCATTCGCGCCAACTGTGGGGCTTGCTCACGCTCGAACTCTGGTTGCGCGCTTTCATTGACGAACGGCCTGAGCGAAGGGCGATTCAACTGCGCGCGGAAACAGATTCGGTAAGCATCGAAAGCGCCGATCAACGATTGCGCGCCCACGCGGCTGCGGGGTAACGAATGGAAGCAATCTTGACGCCCACCTTGTCATCAGTCGAAACCCGCGCAGTCAGCGGTGCGCAGCCCCGCGTGCGGGTGATGCACCTTATCAACAGCTTCGAGATGGGCGGGACTGAACGCCAAGCGGTCGAATTGTTGAAGCGCCTTGACGCCACGCGCTTTGACGTGAGCCTCGGCGCGATTCAACGCAAGGGCGGGCTGTATGACGAAATCACCGACCGCTTCCCTGACCTGCACCTGTTCCCGCTCAACAGTCTTTATAACCGCAACGCGTGGCAGCAGGCGCGCGCATTGCGCGAACACTTGCTGCGCGAACGCATAGACATTTTGCACGCGCACGATTTTTACGCGGGCTGGTTGGGATCGTTCGCTACGCGCTTTACGCCGACGAAATTCATCGTCGCGCAACGCCACCTGCGACTGTCTGACCGCCGCATTCATGACTTGGGGCGTCGCCTGATGAACGCGCTGGCCGACCGCGTGATCGTCAACGCCGAAATGATTCGTGAACATGTCTTGGCCGAGGGTTTGGCGAAACCCGCCAAACTCGCCGTCATACGCAACGGCTTGGATTGGGGGCATTTGGTCAACGAACGCGACACGATGCGCCGCGCGTTGCTGGATGAATTGAACTTGCCCGACAACGTCTTGCTCATCGGCAAGATCGCCAATTTGCGCGCGGTCAAAGGCCACGAACATCTAATCAATGCTGCCGAACACGTCATTAACGAATTCCCCAACGCACATTTCGTTTTCATCGGCGAAGGCGAGTTGCGCGCCGAGTTGGAAGAGCAAGCGAAAGAATTGCGCATCGCGCATCGCATTCATTTTTTAGGCAATCGTCCGCAAGCCGCGCGTTACAACGCGGCGTTTGATCTGGCCGTACTCGCTTCGTTGCACGAAGGCTTGCCCAACGCGGTGCTGGAAGCGATGTCCGCCGGCACCGCCGTCGTAGCCACGGCAGTCGGCGGAGTACGCGAAATCATCGCAGACGGCGTAACGGGTTACGCAGCATTGCCCGCAAATTCGGCGAACCTCGCTGCGCGCATCGCGCAAGCCTTGAGCAACGACGACGAACGCCAACGCCTCGCTATGGCAGGGCGCGAGTTTGTGCTGGCACAATTCGGTATGGATCAAATGGTGAGCCAGACTGAGGCTCTTTACACGGTTGTTGGTTAGAAGAAAAAACGTCACATCAAAAAAGTAAACCAAACTCGCGCAATGAAACCCATTCAACCGACAACCGACAACCGACAACCGACAACTAGACTGTGTATTATCGCCCCGTCTCTCGACATCACCGGCGGACAGTCGCGGCAGGCGGCGAAGCTGTTGGCGGCTTATGCGAACGAGCCGAGCCTGATTACCGATTTCATTCCGCACAATCCGCGTTTGCCTGAAGCGTTGCGCTGGATGCAGCAAATCAAATACGTACGCACGGTCGTGACGACGCTCTGGTATTGGGCGCTGTTACTAATGAAATGCTGGCGTTATGACGTGCTGCAAGTTTTTTCGGCTTCTTATTATTCGTATCTGATGTCGGTGGCTCCGGCAATTTTGATCGGCAAGTTGTATGGCAAGCGCGTCATCTTGAACTATCGAAGCGGCGAGGCCGAAGACCATCTGCAAAACTGGCCGCTGACGACGAAACCCGTGATGCGACTGGCTGACCGCATCATCGTGCCTTCGGGCTATTTAGTAGACGTGTTCGCGCGCTTCGGTTTGCCCGCCCAGACAATCGCCAACTCCGTCGAGCTCGAACGCTTTCAGTTTCGTGAACGTGTGCCGTTGCAACCGAAATTTCTTTGCACACGTTTATTTGAACCGCTTTACAACATTGGCAACGTGATTCGCGCGTTTCATTTGATTCAACAGCAATTGCCTGAGGCTTCATTGACTCTGGCAGGTGACGGTTCGCAACGCGCGGCGCTCGAACAACTCGTCAGCGAACTCGGCGCGCGCAACGTGAACTTTTTAGGGTTCGTCAAGTTTGAAGAAATACCGAAGCTGTTTGAAACGAATGACGTTTATTTGATGGCGAACGACATTGACAACATGCCTGCGACCTTGCTCGAAAGTAACGCTTGCGGCATGCCCGTCGTGACCACCGACGCGGGCGGCATTCCCTATATCGTCACGCACGAAAAAAACGCGCTGCTGGTGCGCTGCGGCGATTACGAAAACCTGGCGCGACAAGCGTTGCGCCTTTTCACTGAGCCTGACCTCACCACACGGCTTGCACAAAACGGATTGGCTAACGCACAACACTACACTTGGCCCACCGTCAGAGAACAATGGCTGGGCTTGTATCAAGAACTAACGCGAACCAAGCCCTTCCGACGAAAGAAATTTTCCATTTTTGATTTCACATTTTTGATTTTTCATTGCCGGAATTACCTCCGCGCTCTGAGCGATGAAAAATGAAAAATCAAAAATGGAAAATTTCTGCTGAATCATTCTCATGAAAGCCCCAACGCTCACGCGCATCCCTTCGTTGGACGGTTTACGCGCGATCTCAATTTTGATGGTCGTGTGGGGACACCTCTATGGCACGCGCAATTATTGGTGGACGCGCGGCGGCATTTGGGACGTAGGCGAGTTGGGCGTGCGGTTCTTTTTCGTGATCTCTGGCCTGCTCATCACCAGTATCCTGATGCAAGAGATTCGCGCCACCAACCGCCTCAACCTCTGGCGCTTTTATTTTCGCCGCACGCTACGCATCTTTTTGCCCTACTACGCTTTTTTGCTGGTACTGTTGCTGACGCAGTCGTGGAACTGGTTCAGCGCCACGCCGACTGATTTCGCGCACGCCTTCACTTACACCTCGAATTATCAACTCGCGCGCAACTGGAATCTCGCGCATACGTGGTCGTTGTCGGTCGAAGAGCAATTCTATTTGCTGTGGCCGGCGGTACTGATTTTCGTAGGCTGGCGCAAAGCACTGACAGCAGCGGGCTTGCTGTTATTGCTTTGCCCGGTGTTTCGTCTGTTGTTGTTTTGGGTCTGGCCCGAACGCACCGAGGGCATCGGGCATCAGTTCGAGACCGTCGCCGATGCGCTGGCAATGGGCTGTTTGCTGGCGGGCAAAGACGAATGGCCGCAGCCGGTGCGCGCGTTTTATGAATGGATTTTGCACTCGCGCCTGATGCTCGCCATCCCCTTCATCGCTGTGATTGCCAACGCGACGCATGAGCATCCGTTGTCGTTTTTCTTTTTGGGACACACGGTCATCAACGTCAGCGCGGCACTGTGCGTAGACTGGGCGATTCAAAATTCACACAGCCTGATCGGACGCTTGCTCAACGCCAAGGCGCTCGTGTGGTTGGGCGTAATGAGTTATTCGCTTTATCTGTGGCAACAGCCTTTTTTGAACCGTTATAGCGAGCTTTGGGTCGCGGCCTTTCCGCAAAACCTGCTGTTCGTCTTCATCGCCGCACTGCTCTCTTACTGGTTGGTCGAACGCCCGGCGCTGCGCTTGCGGCAACGGCTCGAAACGCGCTGGTTCAACGGCTCGCCTGTCATCGAACGACTGAAAGAACTCGAACGCCCTGACAATGTGTTGCTATTTGAAAGTCATTCGCCGTCGCCCTTGACCGAGGGCAAAGTCGAACGCGCGCTGCGTTTGCGCGCGTGGCAAACAGTGGAAAGGCGCGAGGAAGTTCCGACAGAAAGTTTTCTGCCTGCGCTCAAGCGGCTGGAAGAAGGCAACTAACTGGGTAAGCCTGCGAGGGCGCAGGCTTACCCAGTTAGCCCTTTCAGAATTATCGCGCTCAATTTGAATACTGGCCTGCGAGGGCGCAGGCGTACCGACAAAAGATGAATTGGGACAAATTGCATAAGCTCCGCGATAAGAGCGCACACGAGTGGCTGACACGCGGACGACAAGAGTTGGCGAAATGGCAGGAACGGCTGTTTAACAAGGGCTGCGCCGAAATGAGCGATGCGCAAATGCACAAGGCGTTGTCAGGCACAGCCGTGCTTGACGATACGCTGACCGCGTTGCGCCAACGCATAAATCAAACGTCGCGCCTGACACCGGCTTTCACCCAACGCGCTGAGGTCACGCGCCTGATGCGCGAACGGTTCCCGGCTGAGGCGCAACGCTTGATTGCGCAAGCCGACGACGTATGCGCAGGACGTTTCACGATCTTTGAACAAACATTCGCGTTCGACACGATCCCCGACTGGCACTGCGAACCGCGTTCGGGCAAACGAACGCCGCTCGCGCATTGGAGCCAACTCGATTACCTCAACCCTGATTTCGCAGGTGACAAAAAGTTCACCTGGGAACTCAGCCGCCATCAGTGCTTCATCACGTTGGGACAGGCTTATTGGCTGACGGGCGACGAGCAATACGCGGCGCGCTTTGTCGAATTGGCGAACGACTGGATTGAAAAGAATCCGCCGAAGCAAGGCATCAACTGGGCGAGCAGTTTGGAGTTGGCCTTTCGCGTCATCGCGTGGGTGTGGGCGCTGCATTATTTCGCCGACGCGCCGAGCGTTTCGACGGAATTCACCAAGCGAATGCTCAAGTCGCTGATTCAACAGACACAACACGTCGAAACTTATTTGTCGCATTACTTCAGCCCGAATACACATTTGACCGGTGAGGCGTTGGCGCTGCTTTACGTCGGCACGGCGCTGCCTGAGTTGCAGCAAGCCGAACACTGGCGCGCGACGGGGCAACGCATCCTGCTCGAACAGTTGCCGCGCCACGTCGGACGTGACGGCGTATATTTCGAGCAGGCGTCTTATTACCACCGCTACACGGCAGATTTTTATTCGCACCTGTGCTTGTTGCCCGAAACAAATGAAGCCGACGCGCCGACGCTGGTGAAAGACAAGCTCGCGGGGTTGTTTGAACACCTGATGTGGATTACGCGGCCTGACGGCGGCGCGACGTTTTATGGCGATGACGACGGCGGCAAGCTGGTGTGGTTGAGCGCACGAAAAACCGATGACTGGCGCGATACGCTGGCGACGGGCGCGGCGTTATTCAACCGCAGCGACTGGAAGTTTGTCGCCGGCGAGTCGTGCGAATTGCTGTGGCTCGCGGGCGCTGAAGCTTGGCAGGCTTATGACACGCTGAAAGCCGAAGCCCCGACGGCGAATTTCAAAGCCTTCGTCGAGAGCGGCTATTACGTAATGCGTGACGGCTGGGAAAGCGAGGCTGGTTACGTATGGCTGGACAGCGGCAAGCACGGCGCGATGAATTGTGGACACGCCCACGCCGACGCGCTTTCATTCGAGTTCGCGGCAGCGGGCGTGACGTGGCTGGTTGATCCGGGAACGTTCACTTACACGGGCGATTTGGCGTTGCGCAATGAAATACGTTCGTCGTTTTCCCACAATACAGTGAGCGTAGATGGCGAGACACAATCCATACCGGATAAAGCCTTTACGTGGAGACATACTGCACAAAGCCTCATACGTGAGTGCCAGAACAACGATGCCGAGCTTGCAGTAACGGGGCAACAAAACGGCTATGTGCGATTGACCGATCCGGTCAGACAACGACGATCTTTCAATTTTTTGAAAAAAAATTTTGCAGCGTCAAAAACGGCTTCGGGTCAGCTAGTGATTCGAGACGAAATGGAAGCGCAAGCGACACATCGTTACGCGCTGCACTTTCATTTTGCACCCGATTGTCAGGTGACGATTGAGAGTGAAGCGCAAGCGTGGGTCTCGCACCCCAGCGGAAAGATGTTGCACATTAGTTGGCAAAAAAGCGGCGGCGAGTTTCTAGGCGAAGCGAGTTGGCAAGTGACGCAAGCCTGGGTTTCGCGCTGTTATGGTCAGCGCGCAACGGCTCAGGTACTGACGATCCGTTTTGATGCAACAGGCGAGGTTGCGTGGGAAACATTGCTGGCAACGCAAGAGACAAACACAGCAGATAAAGCATGAGTACAGTTCAATATCATCTAGAAGAGTTGGCGATTGCGAAATCTAAAACGGATTTACGCAAAGCCTTGCCGGAATTGCCGTCCCGATTTGCCAGTATTCTGGATATTGGCTGCGGCGCGGGACAAACGCTGCTCGCGTGTGACTTGCATCACAACGTATTGGCTTGCGGCATTGACATTGATGCCGAAGCCGTGGCTTTCGGTCAAAAGATGGATCGTGAAAATAGCGGCCATCTGAATCTGGCTTGCGCCGTCGGCGAAGCGTTGCCTTTCGCCGACGCGAGTTTTGAAGTCGTGATTTCGCGCGTCGCCGTGCCTTATATGCACATCCCTACGGCGCTGACTGAAATCGCGCGCGTGTTGATGCCGGGCGGACATCTGTGGCTGACGTTGCATCCCTTTCAAATGGTATTCGCGTTTCTGCGACGCGCCATTCAAGCAGGCAACGTGAAAAGCATGATTTATTTCAGCTACGCGTTGTTAAACGGCTTGGCGTTTCATCTGTTGGGCAAGCTGTGGCGCTTCCCGCTCAACCGGCAACGCTGCGAATCGTTTCAAACTACGGCGGCGATGAAACGCGCGCTACGGCAGGCGGGCTTCGCACAAGTCGAAATGGAACAGGCTCCTAATCGCTTTGCGATCAAAGCGATCAAAGCCTGAATTGGTCTGAGGTCCGAGGTCTGAGGTCTGAGGTCTGAGGTCTGAGGTCTGAAATTTTATGTGTGGTATCTGCGGAACTGCGATTCCGAAAAAACTAAATAAACTGATTGACGATGCAACGCTGCGCGTAATGCGCGATGCTCTCACCCATCGCGGCCCAGACGAAGCCGCAAGCTGGATCAATCCGACGGGACACATCGGCCTCGGTCATCGGCGTTTGTCTATCGTAGACCTGAGCAGCGGACAGCAGCCGATGCCCAACGAAGACCAGCAAGTCTGGATCGCTTTCAACGGCGAGATTTATAACCACACGCAATTGCGTCCTGCGCTCGAATCCGCCGGACATCGTTATCGTACGCATAGCGACACTGAGACCATCATCCATTCGTATGAACAGCATGGCACGCACAGCGCCAAACAGTTGCGGGGCATGTTCGCATACGCCATTTGGGATGAGAGCAAGCAACAACTCACGCTCGCGCGCGACCGCGTAGGTATCAAGCCGCTCTATTACGCGCTGCTGCCCGACGGCACGCTGCATTTCGCTTCTGAAATCAAAGCCCTGATTGAGAGCAAAGCCGTCGCGCCTGAACTCAACTACAACGTGCTGGCTGATCAATTCGCCAATCGTTACACGTCGGGCGATGAGACGCTGTTCAAGGGCGTTAAACGTTTGTCGCCGGGGCATACGCTGACGTGGCAAAACGGCAAAATCGAAATCAGCCAATACTGGCAGCTTGATTACACGAAATCTGCCGAACAACTCACACAGGCTGAATATGTCGAACGCTTCCGCGAGATGTTCCGCGACTCGGTCGCTTCGCATTTGATGGCCGACGTGCCGCTGGGCATGTTTCTGTCGGGTGGCATTGATTCGAGCGCGATTGCAGGCGTGATGAGCAAGCTGACGAACGACCAAATCAAGACGTTCTCGGTCGCCTTCAACGAACGCGAAGCGAACGAGTTAGTTTATGCGCGGCAAGTGGCTGAGGCGTTCAAAACCGATCATCACGAAATCGTCGTCACGCCCGAAGAGTTTTTCGCGGCGCTACCCGCGATGGTTTATCAGGAAGACGAACCCATCGCGCATCCGTCAAGCGTGCCACTTTATTTCGTCTCGAAACTCGCGCGCGAACACGTCAAGGTCGTGTTGACTGGCGAAGGCGCAGACGAGTTATTGGCGGGTTACAACAAATACCGCGTGACGATGTACAACCTGCAATTCGGTTGGGGTTACGAAAAGCTCACGCCGGGTTTCGTGCGCGGGCTGGTCAAAGGCGGCATCGGCTTTTTGCCCGGTGAAAATCGAGTCAAACAAAAGCTGCAACGCACGTTTCTTTGCATGCCGCCCGAATTGCGCAACATCTATTTCGACAACTTCGCGGTCTATTCGCCCGATGCGCAAGGCCAATTGTTCAGCGCCGACACGCGCGCGCTGATGACTGAGACTGACCCTTATCGTCAGGCGCTGAGTTATGTGAACAACGCCAAAGCCGACAACTTGCTCGACCAATTGCTGTCGGCAGATATGAACACTTATCTGCACGAACTGTTGATGAAGCAGGATCAAATGAGTATGGCGGCTTCGATTGAGAGCCGCGTGCCGTTTCTCGACAACGAGATGATCGAGTTCGCTACGCGGCTGCCGGTGGATATGAAGCTACGCGGCACGACCACTAAACACATTCTGCGCGAAGCGATGAAAGGCGTGCTGCCCGACGAAATTCTCACGCGCAAAAAGATGGGGTTTCCTGTGCCAATTGGCACTTGGTTTCGCGGCCAGTTCAAACACGTCGTGGATGATTACGTTTTGAGCGAACGCGCGCTGAGTCGCGGGCATTTCGATGCGGCGTATGTGCGCAATCTGGTCGCACGCCATCAGGCGGGCGAAAACCACGCAGAACGCCTGTGGGCATTGGTCAATTTTGAAATTTGGCAACGGCGCTTCTTCGACGGCGAGACGGCAACGGGCATCACGCCAGCGGTCAAAGCGAAAAAAGCTGTCGCAAGGTGAAGGCTTGAAGTTCCCTGATTGAGTCTTCGCCACAAAAAAGCACAGAAGACACAAAACCTTTTGCGGTTTCAATTTTCTTTTGTGGTTCATGTGCTTCTTTGTGGCGAAGACCCTTTTCGCTGAAATGCGATCCATAGCAACCATGCATATTCTCTGGCTCAAAACTGAACTGCTGCACCCCGTAGACAAAGGCGGGAAGATTCGCACTTACCACATGCTCAAGGCGCTCAAGCGCGAGCATCGCGTGACTTACCTGACGTTGGATGACGGCACGGCGGAAGCGAGCGCGCCCGATGCTGTGGGAAAGGCGTATGAGTATTGCCACGAACTCATCACCATACCGCACGCGACGAGCGCCAAATTTTCGCCGAAGTTCTATGCCGAACTCGCGCAAAATCTGGTTTCGCCGCTTCCATATTTTATGAAGAAATATGAGTCAGCCGCGATGCGCCAAGCCATACAGCGCCGCCTGAGCAAAGGGGACGTAGACGTGATCGTCTGCGATTTTCTAAATCCAAGCATTAACCTGCCAGAGAAAACGAACTGCGCGACGCTGCTCTTTCAGCACAACGTTGAAGCGATGATCTGGCGGCGGCATTATGAAGTGCAGGCACAACCGCTCAAGAAAGCCTATTTGAAAGGCCAATGGGAAAAATCAGTCGCCTATGAAAAGGCCGCGTGCCAACGGTTCGATTACGTCGCAGCCGTGTCGGCGGACGATGCTGAAACGATGCGGCGCGATTACGGCGTCACACGCGTGAGCGACGTGCCGACCGGCGTAGACACCGATTTTTTCAAACCCAGCGGCAATGAAACCATCGAACCGAACTCGCTGGTTTTCACCGGCTCGATGGACTGGCTGCCCAATGAAGACGCGATTCGTTATTTCACCGAAGCGATTCTGCCGCTCATCAAGCAGCAAATCCCTGACGTGAAACTGACCGTGGTCGGACGCAATCCGTTCCCTTCGTTAGTTGAGTTAAGCCAGCGCGATCCTTCGGTCGCCGTCACCGGTCGCGTAGACGATGTGCGGCCTTATATGGAACGCGCAGCGGCTTACGTCATTCCGTTGCGCATCGGCGGCGGTACGCGCTTAAAAGTCTATGAAGCGATGGCGATGGAACAGCCCATCGTTTCAACCACCATTGGCGCAGAAGGTTTGCCGGTGCATCACGAACAGGAATTGTTATTGGCTGACAAACCGCAAGCCTTCGCTGATGCGGTCATTCGCGTCTTGCGCGATAAGACGTTGTCGCAACGGTTAGGGCAGCAAGCTGCGCAAACCGTTCGCACAAAATTTGGTTGGGAAGGCGTAACGGCGGAATTCGTCAAGTTGTGCGAAGCCGCGCAACAGCATTTCTCACGACCCAAAGCTCAGGCCGCGCGCGCCTGAGTGTTATTTTTTAGCAAGCAGCTTGGCTCTAACAGCGGCATTAGCAGTATCAGTGCCCCAACGAACCTTTCCCCCCTACAGGAAAAGTACGCGATGGAAGCATTCATCAATGGTCGCCCGTTATTTGAAACCCTGAAAGCGGAAGCGGAACCCGTCGCACGGCGACACCCGCTGGTGCCGGTAGTCATATTTTTCGCGCTGTTCGGCGCGTTCTTGTGGGTTACGACCCGCAGCGGACACGCGCTGGGCGATGATTTCACGATGTATATCAATCACGCCCGCAACCTGGCTGAAGGCAGGCCTTACGGCACGACGGGTTATCTTTTCAACCCGAACTATCCCGACATTGGGCCGAAAACCTATCCGCCGATTTTTCCGCTGTTGCTTGCGCCGGTTTATAAAATCTTCGGCTTGAATTTCGAGGCGTTGAAACTGGTGGGCGGCGTAGCGGCGTGGCTCGTGGCGCTGTTCTTTTTTGCATACTGGCGCAAAGAATTGCCGACCGCGACGTTGCTGTTGTTGCTGGCGACGCTGGCCTTCAACCCGGTGATTATCGCGCTGAAAGACAGCATCATTTCTGACCTGCCATTTTTGTGCTGGATTGCATTGGCAATGTTGCTCGTGCAACGCGTTTACGAACAAAACCGCTTGCTCGTGAACCAACACGTATCGGCGGCCTCACTGGGCGCGACGATTTATCTGGCTTACGGTACGCGTAGCATTGGACTCATCTTGCTGGTGGCGTTGGTGCTTTACGATCTTTGGCATACGCGCCAGTTTCCCTTAATGCTGCGTTCAATGACGATTGAGGTGATTGGCATCACGACCTGTCTGGTCGTATTGCAAAACTTTTTCGTGCATTCAGACAGCAGTTACGGCGCTCAGTTTGCGATCACGGCAAGCAACGTGGCAGCGAACGTGAAAGCCTACGTCAGCGAGTATTCCGGTTTTTGGGGCGATGGCTACCCCAAGCTCGTACGCATCGGCCTGTTGGGTCTGCTGGGCGGCTTAGCAGTGTGGGGCTGGTTGGCAAGTGTAAAACAGCGCGTAACGTACTTGGCAATCTTCACACTAATCTATATGCCGCCAATTTTATTGGTGTCTTTGCAAATTCAGTTGCGCTATCTGGTTCCGCTGATGGCTCCGACGTTGTATTTCGCCTGGCGCGGGCTTGCTGATTTGAGCGAACGTTTCACCGCCCGCTCGTGGCTGCCGCAAGCCGCGTTCGCCGCGTTGGCGTTGGCGATCTTGGGGAGTTACGGGCTGACTTATGCTCAGGCGAACTGGCAGCCTTATCACGAAGGCGTTTCGCGTATCGAAACGCAGCAAGTCGCTAGCTTTATTCGCCAGACGACGGCAGCAGATGACGTAATAGTCTTTATTTATCCACGTACGTTGGCCTTGCTAACCGAGCGAAAGTTCACCGCGTGGCATGAGCCGCCGGACGAAAACGAATTGTTTCGCTACTGGCAAACGATTCAAGCGCGTTACGTGATTGCTGGCCCGGCTGAAGTCATACCGGAACGACAAGTTTATTTACAAAAATTGCTTGCGCGTCATGCGCAGAAGTTCGAGGCGCTTTATGACAACGGCGTCTATCAGGTTTACCGAATAAGGTAGGAGAAAAGCAGTAATGAGAATCAGTATTTTCGGATTGGGTTATGTCGGCGCAGTCAGTGCCGCGTGTTTTGCCGAAAGCGGCCACGAAGTCATCGGCAGCGATGTCAATCCGCTGAAGGTGCAAATCATCAACGAAGG